>JARFRH010000125.1 GCA_029287355.1 Maribacter sp.
TTTGCTTCCTCAACTGTAATAACACCTTCTTTGCCAACTTTTCCGAAAGCTTGGGCAATCAATTCGCCAATCGCCTCATCGTTATTGGAAGATATCGAAGCTACTTGCTTTATCTTTTCAGAAGAATCACCGACTTTTTTAGACTGCTTGCCCAAATTCGCAACGATGGCTTCCACAGCCTTGTCAATACCTCTTTTCAAATCCATTGGATTTGCTCCAGCAGCTACGTTCTTCAAACCTTCTTTAACGATTGATTGGGCTATAACGGTAGCGGTAGTGGTACCATCACCTGCAAGATCGTTTGTTTTTGAAGCAACTTCCTTAACCATTTGTGCGCCCATATTTTCTAGGGCATCGGCTAATTCTATTTCCTTTGCAACGGTAACACCATCTTTAGTCACCTGCGGTGCACCGAATGATTTACTGATAATTACATTTCGTCCCTTTGGGCCCAAAGTTACTTTTACGGCGTTGGCCAAGGCGTCAACACCTCTTCTTAGGCCATCGCGAGCATCGATGTCAAACTTTATATCTTTTGCCATAATGAATTTATTTTAAAATTTTAAACCCCAATTAATAAACTTCAAATTCCAAATTGTCGGAATTGTAAGCGCATATTTTTTTGGAATTGGATTTTGGTTTTTGGAATTTGTTTTTTTATATGATTGCTAGAATATCACTTTCACGCATCATCAAATAATCGGTGCCCCCTAACTTTAGTTCGGTACCAGCGTATTTTCCGTAAAGAACCGTATTACCGACTTTTACAGTTACTGCCTCATCTTTGGTTCCAGGACCAACGGCCACTACTTTTCCTTTTTGAGGTTTTTCTTTTGCGGTGTCTGGTATATAAATGCCAGATGCAGTTTTGGTCTCGGCGGCCATCGGCTCGATAAGAACCCTATCCGCCAATGGTTTAATGCTAACTTTAGCCATAGTATTCAGTTTTAAATTGATTTAAATGTTTAAGAATCTTGTTTAGACAGAAATTATGCCATTGTGCATAAACTGACATTTTGTAAAAACAAAAATGCCAGCTTGTCATTTAAGCTGGCATTTTTTAATATCATATAACGTTTTATCTTAAAGACTGTCGTTTGTTGCTCCATCATTTACGGGCTCTGGAACGATTTCGGGAGTTGCTTCCGGAATGGTTTCAGGCACAACTTCTTCTACTCCATCACTATCCAATAACTTTGAATCCGCAGCACCAAAATTTCCTTTCAAAGCTACATTGGATGCAAGAATCAAGACAACTAGCATAATACCTAAGGTCCATGTACTTTTATCTAAAAAGTCACCTGTTTTTTTAACGCCACCAACTACTTGGCTTCCACCTCCGCCAAAAGAAGAGGAGAGTCCGCCACCTTTTGGGTTTTGTACCATAATGACCAACATCAATAAAAAACATACGATGATAATCAAGATTAAGAATATTGTAAATGTGCTCATTATTGCTTAACTGTTTTCCTGTTGTAATTTTTGTACCCCTTTAATTCGGTCTGCAAAGAAACCACTTTTTTCCGGATATTTCAAACTTAAGATCTTGTAAGCCTGTATCGCTTTTTTATACTTTTTTTGCTCTAAATAAACCTTTGCCAAGGTTTCTGTCATCAACTCCTTTTTGTCAAACTTGACCGACTCTTTAACACTTATAGGGACTTCAGTTTTATCCTTGGGAATTATTTTGGGTTTACTTGCAATGAACTTGTCGATAAGCTCGAATTTCTTCTTTTTCAACACATCTTCCTCTAACTGAAATTCCGAACCTTCATCTTCAGATCTCGATGGTTCCACGGCATTTCTTTCGATTGCCTTTGTAGAAGTCAATTGTAACCATTCACTAAAAGAGTATTTTTCATCTTTTGTAAAGGGTATTGGCTTTCCTATTTCAAGGGACTTTGCCGCTTGCTCTTTTTCAGCTTTAATAACTTTATCGACATTGGGGTCTTTTGAGGCGAACAATTTGGGGTTCAAAATCGCGTCTGCATCAGTGACAGTTTGTGGTAATGGCTTGTCCTCTGATTCTTCGATAAATATCTTTTCAGTTTCAAAGTCAGGTATGATTTCATCTGATATGATTTCGGTTTCTATAACCGGTGTTGATTTACCTGAAATGGTATCTGCAATTGAGTTTTGTAAAAAGTCTTTTGAAGTAATGAACTCAAAAAGAATATCGCGATCTGTAGTATATGCGGCCGTAACTTTTAACGCGTTGTTATATTTAAAACTATTTAGGTTTTTTAACCCTTTTAAATGAACCGCTCTTGCCGCTTGAAAATAAGGGTATTCGGTCAAAACCTCTTCCAATTCTTGAGTTTGGGGGGGCGAAATTACCTCATTGGGCTTTTGTAAAAGATGTGTAAATTCTTGGACGTTCATTTAAATATTTAGTTCAATTGCATGCCTACCAATCTGCCAGTGAAGCGTTAAAAATATCTTGGGTAATACGTTCAAAAATGATGTCATGAGCTTCCGTTTTTACAGATGATAATTGCGAATTCGCCGGGTAATCAAAAAAGAACGAAAACCGCTGATCAAAATCTTTGCTGCCATCTTCGATGGTATTATTGGTAAACCTGACCTTCACTGCAATCGATAGTCGGTTTTGTGCGGCGGTCTGCTGGGCGGTTGCTGTCATGGGAGAGATACGATATTCTACGATTTCACCTTCGTAAACCAAGTCCCCTCCATTACTGATTATGTCAAGACTACTCTGATTTAGTATTCTATCTTGAAGGGCCAAGGTAAAATCGCGATCCATACCAGGTTCGAATATAGAACCCGGACTTTGTGACGCATAGTTTTGAAAATAGTTGACCTGAAAAGTAGTTGCAGTACCAGGATTTCCACCTGTAAAGTTATACACCCCACAACTAAAAAGGACTAACGAAGTTGCTGCCAAAAAAATAAAACTCTTTAACTTCATTATAAATCGTACTGTTTAATTTTTCGGTACAAAGTTCGTTCGGAAATTCCCAGTTCATTGGCTGCGGCTTTTCGTTTTCCTCGATTTCGTTCCAATGATTTTTTGATTAATTCTATCTCCTTCTCTTGTAAAGATAGCGTTTCTTCCTCTTCTATTTCTTCTGCAAAATGATACTTGTCTTCTTGAAAAGATTGCTGAGCGGGCTGTTCTACATGGGGTTCGGGTAGTTGCAGTACTTCGACTGACCTGTTCTCTTTGGTGGGTAACTCTTGGTCATCTTTGCCATATATTTTTCTGATGAGGTTTTGGTTTTCTTCTTGAACTTTGTCCGTATCGTTGTTCTTGAGCAATTCAAGTGTCAATTTTTTCAAGTCGTTCAAGTCTCCCTTCATATCGAATAAGACCTTATATAAAATCTCACGTTCTGTACTAAAATCGCTTTCTTTTTTATCACCACCTACTACCGCAGGTAAATTCGTACGACCCGAATTTGGTAAGTAACCGTGCAAGGTAGCAGCCGAAATTGTGCGTCCTTCTTCAAGTACGGACACTTGTTCCGCTATATTGCGCAGCTGACGAATGTTGCCTGGCCAGCGGTATTTTAATAATAATTGAATAGCATCTTCTGTTAAACGAATGGTAGGCATTTTGTATTTTCTACCGAAGTCCGATGCGAATTTTCGGAAAAGCAAATGAATATCTTCTTTTCGCTCGCGCAACGGAGGAATATTGATTTCAACTGTGCTTAGTCTATAATAAAGGTCTTCACGAAATTTCTCCTTTTTAATAGCTTCGAACATTTGAATATTCGTAGCAGCAACAATGCGAACATCCGTTTTTTGTACTTGTGAAGAACCGACCTTTAAGAATTCTCCATTCTCCAAGACTCTAAGTAACCGCACTTGGGTAGTTAATGGTAATTCACCGACTTCATCCAAAAATATGGTACCACCATCGGCAACTTCAAAATATCCACTGCGAGTAGATGTAGCGCCAGTAAAAGCCCCTTTTTCATGACCGAAAAGTTCACTGTCGATTGTGCCTTCTGGAATAGCCCCACAGTTCACGGCAATATACTTCGCATGCTTTCTGTGCGATAGGGAATGTATGATTTTCGGTATCGATTCTTTTCCAACTCCACTTTCGCCGGTAACCAAAACCGAAATATCGGTTGGAGCGACTTGAATCGCTTTTTCAATAGCGCGGTTCAGTTTGACATCGTTACCGATAATTTCAAAACGTTGTTTGATTGACTGAATGTTTTCCATGTATATGTTATCCTATTAAATGGAATTCTAATTTTTAATTGTTGTTTGAACTATAGCCAATGGCTTCTCCGATAAGGGTGGCCGAGGTACAGCTGTTCATTCGTACCATCACAAAGTCACCAACTTTATAATTTTCCTTAGGAAAGACCGCGACGGTATTTTGCGAATTGCGTCCCATCAAATGTGCCTCGGACTTTTTTGATACTCCTTCGATGAGTACTTCTTGAATTTTACCCAAGTGTCGTTCGGTGCGTTCTTGACAATGCTCGCGTTGAAGGGCTATGATTTCTGAAAGTCTGCGTTTTTTTGTTTCCTCGGAAACATCGTCTTCCAATTTCCTTTCTGCCATGGTACCGGGTCTTTCCGAATACGCATACATAAATCCGAAATCATATATCACATGTTTCATCAACGACAAGGTGTCTTGATGGTCATCTTCCGATTCTGAAGGAAAACCGACAATCATATCTTGGCTAATGCTTATATCCGGTATGATCCTTTTGATATGATCGATCAATTCGAAATATTCTTCACGGGTATGCAAGCGATTCATTTCTTTCAAAATGCGATTGCTTCCACTTTGAACCGGTAGATGTACATTATTGCAAATATTGTCATATTTAGCCATGGTATGAATAACATCCAAGGTCATGTCCTGAGG
>JARFRH010000174.1 GCA_029287355.1 Maribacter sp.
ATGGGTATCTTGCATTAAGAACTCGGTAATATCGATAATATACTTCCCGTTTTTCTCTTCTTCTATCATAAAACCGCCTAATACGGATTTTGCGAAGGCCTGCTCAACGGATTTTCGCTCCAACGCATTATCGGTCAACGCTCTAAACCTCAAATTAGGTTGCACTAAAAGTAACTTATTGCCCGCCTTACGAAAGAAAACCAATCGAGTACCACCCAACTGCCCTCTATCCAGGCCAATATCATTACTTCCTATGCCACTACTCAACGAAGACACGTAGAGAAACTCCTTTTCCAAGTCCTCGACTTCCAAATAAACTTTATCCGTTTTGTCGTCGTACTTGAAATTGAAGTATCCATTGAATTTTTGAAAGTCTTTGCTTTTTTCAGCGAACTGAGCTGTGGAAAAAAATAGGGGAAAAGCAGTTAGTAATAGTAGAAGTTTGAACCGTTTCATTGTAGAAAGTTTAGTATTGTAATTAGTCAGGACTAAATTTAGATAAAATTGATTGCCCGACAAGAGTTAAGCACTATTTTTGCTGAAAATAGAATTACATGACCATTACAACAGACCATTATAAAGGTCTATTAGATCGCCTTGGTGCGTTAAGGAGGTATCTTTGACATTGATGCCAAACTTATAGAAATTGAAAATGAACAGGAGAAAACCCTAGCTCCGGATTTTTGGGATAATGCCCAAGAAGCTCAAAAACAGATGAAATTCATTCAGTCTAAAAAGCAATGGGTAGATGATTATAATGCCGCTAAAGGCCTCGTTGCAGACCTTGAGGTCTTACTTGAATTTCAACAAGAGGGTGATGTCTCTGAAGAAGAAGTCGAAAAGCATCATGATACGACTTTAGAATCCATTGAGAATCTCGAGTTCAAAAATATGCTCTCCGAGGAAGGTGACGAGCTCAGCGCGGTACTACAAATTACTGCTGGAGCAGGTGGAACCGAAAGTTGTGATTGGGCCTCCATGCTCATGCGCATGTACATGATGTGGGCGGAAAAAAATAAATTCAAGGTCAAGGAATTGAATTATCAGGAGGGCGATGTTGCTGGGATCAAGACGGTGACCCTACAAATCGATGGGGACTTTACTTTCGGATGGCTTAAAGGTGAAAACGGCGTGCATCGATTGGTACGTATCTCTCCTTTCGATAGCAACGCCAAACGACATACTTCCTTTGCTTCGGTTTACGTATATCCGTTAGTAGATGATTCTATTGAAATTGAGGTGAATCCTGCTGATATCGAAATCACTACTGCCCGCTCTAGTGGGGCAGGTGGCCAAAATGTGAACAAGGTAGAGACTAAAGTACAGTTGGTACATAAACCCTCTGGGATACAAATCTCTTGTTCAGATTCACGTTCACAACATGACAACAGAGCAACAGCACTGAAAATGTTGAAATCGCAGTTGTACGAAATCGAACTTCGCAAAAAAATGGAAGCGCGTCAGGAAATTGAATCCTCCAAAATGAAAATCGAGTGGGGTTCTCAAATTCGCAATTATGTCATGCATCCATATAAATTAGTAAAAGACGTCCGTACAGGAGAGGAGACCGGAAATGTGGATGCCGTAATGGATGGTGATATCAATCGATTCTTGAAGGCATACCTCATGGCCATGGGACAAAAGGAAGAGGATAATTAAAAAATTGTTAGAGGCTCGATATGCAAAGCTAGCCAAAAAAGTACGCATAGCGCGTTCAACATCAAACCTTGAATATCATGATCAAAATATACCACAACCCCAGATGTAGAAAATCGCGTGAGGGCCTTGCGCTTCTTGAAAAATCAGGTAAGGATTTTGAAGTTGTAAAATATTTGGAAGATACTCCCAGTAAAGAGGAATTACGAAAGGTTCTGAGCTACCTGGGTATTTCGCCGGAAAAGCTAGTTCGAAAAAACGAAGCTATTTGGAAAGAAAACTTCCGGGGTAAATTGCTTACCGATGAAGAAATAATCGATGCCATGATCTTGCACCCCAAATTGATAGAACGGCCTATTGTTGTGAATGGCACCAAAGCCATTATAGCAAGGCCTGCTGACAGTATCCATTCCATTCTTTAGCACTTGATCGAACAGCTTCCTAGCCAATATCATGTGGCTGGAATAATTGATACATTTGCTGTATGGCCTTTTTAACAAAGATTTAACAACTAACGGCTAAACCTTCATCTAATTTCGCAATCTCAGTAAAATCATCGTCTCATGAAAACCAACATAAAATATATCATCGCTTTTTTTATTGTTCTACTCGCAGGAGCTGAAATGCAGGCACAATATGGATCTGGTTACGGCGGAGGAGGTGGATACGGATATGGTGGTTACGGTGGTTACGGCGGTGGACGTGGGCGTGGCCTAGGAAGAGGGTATAATAGTGCCATCCCACAATCTACTACTCCAAGAGAAGCGCCAAAACCTAAAACAGCTGCAGAAATTGTTGATGGTGAAATGCCGGCTATTGCAGAGACCTTGGAATTAGACGATTTCGAAAAAGCAGTTTTGAGTACCACACTCAAAAAATACGTTCAAGAAAGAATTGAATTAGGAATTTTAAAGCTGCCGGCTGATAAAATGAGAGAAGCTTATGAGAAGATTACCCTTAGACAAGATGAAGACTTGAAAGCAGGACTCCCCATAGAGAAGTACGAGGCTTTCGTTCAAATGCAGAAAGATGGTGTTGCCAAAATGCAAAAAGAGTATAAGAAAGCAGAAAAAAAGAAAAAAAAGAAAAAAAAGAAATCAAAAGACTAGCATGATAAAACTATACGCCTCAACATTATTCTTTTTTTCACTTACGGTTTTAACGGGGCAAAGACAAGGAGGGCAGCGACCTAGCCCCATCAAGATATCGGGAATAGTTTTAGATCAAGAAACCAATCAACCTCTTGAATACGCTACTTTGGTTCTACAAAGTATTCGTAACCCAGACCGAATAACGGGGGGAATTACCGATGCGACAGGCAAATTTGAAGTGGAGACTTTTCCAGGTAGCTATAACGTGCGAGTCGAGTATCTTTCCTATAAGACCTACGAATTAAAGGCTCAAACTTATCGTCAATCGACAGACCTTGGCATCATAAAGTTGATGATTGATGCCGAACAATTAGAGGCAGTCGAAGTAATCGGTGAACGAACAACTGTTGAATTACGATTGGATAAAAAAGTTTATAATGTTGGTTCAGATCTGACCGTAAAGGGTGGGTCGGTAACCGATGTTCTTGATAATGTGCCATCGGTTTCAGTAGATGTCGAAGGCAATATTAGTTTAAGAGGCAATGAGAGTGTCCGTATCTTGATTAATGGTAAACCCTCTGCCCTATCGGGTTTGAGCCCCGAAGCATTACAGCAACTTCCAGCTGAATCTATCGAAAAAGTAGAGGTAATCACCAACCCATCGGCAAGATACGATGCTGAAGGTACCGCAGGTATATTGAATATTGTGTTAAAACAAAGTAAAACAGCCGGACTCAATGGGTCTGTCGCTGTTAATGTTGGAACACCGACAAGCTATGGCGGAAACGTTAGCTTGAATCTTAGGCGTGATAATTTCAATATTTTTACCAATACTTCCTATCGCTACAGAAGTGGACCTGGCAATGCCCTATTTGAACAAGAAAATTTCAATCGTGACGGTACGACGGCAAGTTTTCAAGACGAAGTGCGTGACTACCAAAGACAGAGTGATGGTTTTAACACCAATATTGGGTTTGAGCTCTTTATAGATTCTACAAGCAGTATAACAAATTCATTTGTTTACCGAAACTCAAACGGTGATGATACCGTAGATATCGATTTCGAGAATTTTGATGCCAATAGAATTCCTACGATCCAAAGAAATCGATTTACCAATGAATTGGAAGATGAAGAAGACATTCAATATTCCGTCAATTATCAGAAAAAGTTAAATGATGACGGGCACCTACTTACAATAGACTATCAATATTCAACAGGAAACGAGCTTGAGAATTCGATTATCGATGAAATCATTTTAAATGACGATTCTAATCTTCCTACGGAACAAACGATCAACGATGAAACGCAAAAAAATCAGCTGCTTCAGATGGATTATGTACTTCCTTTCGGAACAGACAACAAATCGCAGTTTGAATTCGGTTATCGGGGTACGTTCAACAATTTCAATACCGATTTCGATTTTGGTATTTTAGAAGATGGTATTCTTGACAGTAATCCTAATTTTAGCAACGAACTGAATTATAAGGAATATGTAAACGCAGTCTATACCCAATTAGGGAGTAAATTCGGAAAATTTAATGCCCTCGGAGGACTTCGTGTAGAAACTTCGGATATTGGCATTGAATTGGTAGACACAAACCAGGTAACCAATAAGAACTACACGAATTGGTTTCCATCTATCTTTTTAGGTTATGAATTTTCTGAAAAAGAGCAACTAACGATTAGTTATAGCAAACGATTACGTAGACCTCGATCGCGGTTTATAAATCCATTCCCGTCTAGATCCAGTAATACGAACTTATTTCAAGGAAATCCTGACTTGGACCCGACCTATACCGATGCCTATGATCTTGGGTATTTGAAAAGATGGGATAAACTTACCGTAACCAGCTCCATTTATTTGAACAAGTCTACTGGTGTTTTTCAGTTTATCACCCAAGAAACCGGTGACTTTATAAGTATTGATAACCCTGATGACCCGGCAAATCCAGTTGTGGTCCCGGTACAGGCCAGAACTCCTATCAATCTAGCTACCGATAGCCGTTATGGGGGTGAATTAACCTCGACATACACTCCAAAAAGGGGTTGGCGATTGACGTGGAACCTTAACGTATTCCAACAGCAGCTTCGTGGTGATTACACGTATACCAATTTTCAAAACGAGGTGATTACTCAAACATTCGATGCCGATAATTTTACTTGGTTCTCAAGATTAAGTGCTAAAATTCCGTTACCCGCGAAAATAGATTTTCAGGCGAACGCCTTTTACAGAGGCCCTAATAAAAATGCCCAGACTAAAAGTAAAGGAATTCTAAGTACCAACTTAGCCTTTAGCAAAGACCTCATAAAAGATAAAGCAACACTGTCATTAAATGTTAGCGACTTATTCAATTCGCGCAAACGACGAAGCGAAACTAGAACTGAAAATGTGTTCTCATATAGTGAGTTTCAATGGCGCCAAAGACAAATCAACCTATCTTTTCTATACAGATTCAACCAGAAGAAAAATCAAAGAGAAAGAGGAGGTCAGCGAGGTGGCGATAATGGAGATATGGAAATAGAAGAGTAAAGACGATTCAAGGATATTGCGCATAAAAAAAGGGGAAGCTGTTTAGCTTCCCCTTTTTTTATGCTTCTCGGGCGGCTCTTTTTTTATCGCGCCTTTCTTTTAGTAATTCTTTAATATTCCCAAACAGCCAATATGGTACTACAAAGGTCAACAAGAAAATCATCAACCAAAACCCAATGGTCAAAATGGTCAAAAATGCTAAAAATCCTAAATATTGGTCGAATTCGAACATGAAAATATTTTTATATAGTGCAAAGATACTTTGAAAACCATAAAAACTGCAAATCAAATTTAAAAAAAGTCTCTATTTGTTCTATCCACCTTTAAAATCCCTTTGCAAACCGCTAAATTTGTATAAAACCAAAATCGCAACATATGAAATTTCGTATCGAAAAAGACACTATGGGCAAGGTCGAAGTGCCTGCCGATAAATATTGGGGAGCTCAGACAGAGCGTTCAAGAAATAACTTTAAAATAGGGCCAGCTGCTTCAATGCCTTTAGATGTAGTCTATGGTTTTGCCTATTTAAAAAAAGCCGCGGCCTATACCAACTGTGAACTCGGTATTCTTGCTGAAGAGAAAAGGGATTTAATTGCAGCGGTATGTGATGAGATTCTGGAAGGAAGACACGATGACCAATTCCCGTTGGTCATTTGGCAAACAGGCTCCGGTACACAAAGCAACATGAATGCAAATGAGGTGATTGCCAATCGCGCACATGAAATGGCGGGAAAAGTAATCGGAGAAGGAGAAAAAACGATACAGCCCAATGATGATGTGAATAAATCACAATCATCGAACGATACCTTCCCTACGGGAATGCACATTGCCGCTTACAAAAAGATTGTTGAAACCACCATTCCTGGGGTGACTCAGCTTCGAAATACATTAGCTAAAAAATCTGAATCTTTTAAAGAGGTTGTGAAAATTGGGCGCACACATTTAATGGATGCCACTCCCCTAACCCTCGGCCAAGAATTTTCAGGATATGTGTCGCAATTGGATCATGGACTAAAAGCATTAAAAAACACCTTGGACCATTTAAGCGAACTTGCATTAGGGGGTACGGCCGTAGGTACGGGTTTGAATACGCCCAAAGGTTATGATGTTCTTGTCGCTAAGTATATTGCCGAATTTACAGGACTCCCTTTTAAAACGGCTGCTAACAAATTCGAGGCTTTGGCCGCTCATGATGCTATTGTGGAAAGTC
>JARFRH010000255.1 GCA_029287355.1 Maribacter sp.
GTTCTGGAGGTAGAGGAATACAATTTCGCAATTACCCAATTTTCACAAGCTGCGTTACGGGATGTTTGTGGAAAAGTGGAATTGGACACTATTTTATCCAAAAGAGAAGAAATGGGGAAGAATATTAAAGCCATTGTGGAGACTGAAACACATCATTGGGGAATTAAAATCATAGATGTAAAAATCAAGGACATACAACTGCCCGAAAACATGCGGCGCATGATGGCCAACCAAGCCGAGGCAGAACGTTCACGAAGAGCACGCATCATTCTTGCGGAAGCCGAAAATCAGGCCGCGGCAAAATTACTGGAAGCCGGACTACAAATAGATAAATCGCCTTCGGCCATTAAACTGAGGCTCTACCAAACCTTATCCAATATTGCTGCTGAAAAGAATTCGACCATTCTTTTCCCGTTCCCTGAAGAAGTCTTACCAAGGAATTCAAAAAAAGAAGAATAACCAATCCACAGTATGCTTAAAACTTGGATTTTATTTTTGAATACCATTTTGTTTATGAAAAGTGTTTTAAGGACAGTAAACCTTCCAATCTTCATAGACGGTCTTGGTTATTTTAACTCAGCGAAAAGTACCATGTAATTATGCCTATTCCTTTTGGCGCATTTCGGACAATAGGCATAGTGCACGTAATAGTTTTTGGCCGTTTTCCCTCCTTTGCCAAAAAAATATCCATTTCTTTCATGAATTTTGGCACGGAGTTAAATGTGCCATCAAAAACCTTGCTGATATAAGTGCAGGACAGGGTAGTGTTTTGGGCATTGGGCACATTGCCTGTCACGGATAGCAGCAGATTGGATTTAAAGGCACTCGGGTCCGTAAATAATAGCAAAATGTCTTCCTTATCCTCGGCAATCCTTTCGGCATCCTCGGCTAGCCTCATCATTTTAGTTACCCTATTGCCTATCATTTGTGGCAGGGGTATGTGAAAAAGGGTCGGCACCGATGCCTTGATAAACTTCTTGTTATTCCAGTTAAACGTTTTTCCGTCCCATTTTTCGTGATGAAAAGTGGGGCAGCATTCATCTTTTACCACTTCCATGATTACCTTGTTAAAAATTATCTTACATGAACTAACTTGTAAGAGGATGTAAATCTTCAATTACAATTTGACCTGTTCCTTTCCGTTCAGTTCTTTTTTGATGATATTGCTGAATCTTGTAGCACTTAGGTAGTGATCCTCAAGCAACCTTCCGTCGTGTAGCAAACTGAACACCCCATAGCCTGAAGGTGTATTTTTGGCCTCTTTTGCCGTTTTTATTTTCTTTATTTTGAGATTAATTTCATAATCCATGGCTACATTCAATATGGCTTCTACCGATTTTTCATGCCACGGACATTGATCGGCATACAGCAAGTGCCAGCCTTTATATTTCTTTTGTTTTGAAGTCCAATCGATGAGTTTGGGGTCTGGCATCCTAGCATCCCATTTCTTCGATAACAACTCAAATCTGCCCAGACTATCAACTTCCTTCAATCCATTCTTTTCAAAAATACTCTTGTCGGTAATCCAAGGGCCTTTGCTTGCCATTACACAAACCCCGGCCATTCCATTTGCTTTGGCATTATTTTCCACTTCGTTTATCAGTAAAGACCCATGACCTTGGTTTCTGTACTTTTTGGAGTAAACATTCATGCAATGGATAAACATGAATCTATCGGCATGAACCGGTCGCCAAGCGTATTCGGCGGGAACATATTCTATAAAACCTACCATTTTGTCTGAATCGGATTTTAGAATTTTCATCCGCAATCCTTCTTCATATCGTTTTACAAACCAATCCTGTTTGCATTTAAATCCAGGATTTTTCAGGTTTTTCACACAAAAGAGTGTCTCTTCAAGAACATTCTCGGGTGTTACCGCTGTGGTTATAAATGAGTTCATTTTCTTTGAATTTACCGGCTCATTTTTTTTTCTCTTATCGACCAAGGTCGTATGTACAAATATCACAACTTCAGAGACCAAAAGGACAATTCGGGGACAACTTACGTTTCTTGCTTTACTTCTTCGAGTTTAAGTTGCATTGCTTAATCCAAATTTTCTTTACAGTCCCATACTAAGGAAACCAAAATCCACAATAGTATTTTTTGTTTTACACAATATGCTTTTTAAATCATGCCGTTAACATTCCCCCATCTACAATATGTTCGCGACCCGTGATGTATTTGCTCTGTTCAGAGGCCAAAAATAATGCCATATCAGCAATTTCACTGGACTCCGCATACCTACCAAAAGGCACGGTCGCCTCGAAACCTTTCATTACTCCAGTAGGATTTTCAGGATTCATCTCTTTTTCGATACGCCGCATCATATCATTGTTCACCGGTCCAGGATGAATGGTATTCACACGAATATTCCGTTCAGCGTTTTCCAGAGCGGCTGTACGCATAAGACCCAGTACCCCATGCTTAGAGGCTACATAAGGTCCTAACCCTTTAAAACCCTTTAAACCTGCTACGGAGGAGGTGATTATAACACTGCCGCCTTGCCTCATTCTAGGAATCACATACTTACAACCCAACCAAACTCCTTTCAGGTTCACTGCAATGACCTTATCAAAAGTTTTCTCCGGATATTCAGCTAACGGTTTGGACGTGCCCTCGATACCGGCATTTGCAAAAAAGATATCGATCTTATCGTAGACCTCCAATGTATATTCTACAAACTTTTCGTTGTCCCTTGCTTTTGAAACGTCGGCAACACAATAAGATAGATTTTCATGGTCCAATTGGCAACTTGCCTTTTCCAGTAGTTCTTTGTTAACATCAACGATGACAACTTTAGCGCCTTCTTCTAAAAAAAGCTTTGCAGAAGCTTGTCCTATACCTCCAGCACCACCAGTGATAATGGCGACTTTTCCTTTTAACCTTTCCATAGTAATAACCTTTATTTTGTTTATGATTTGTTTATATCGGTTTTGACCACCTTCCAAAGGCTATTTTTACCTTTTACGGCAAGTAAGTCATCTGCAAGTATTTTGGCATGCAGTACTGGCAATTCGTACCTGCTTTTTGACATTAAAATATTTATCCTTTTCTGGATCGGCCATATCATTTCTCCTTCGTTATTCACCACAACCTCGGTAAAGCTATAATCATAGATATTTAGCTGAAATTCGTTTTTTCCCCTGAATGATTTTTTACCGTAAATACCTACGGTCTTTCCGTTTTCAAAAGGACTTATATTTATGTATTCGGGCTCAATAACGGTTTCCCCCTTGGTGTTCATAAATCCGTACAAAGGAATTCCTTCTTCGGTAAGTCTTGATATCACACATAAGCCTTCTTTAAAATATGGGTGACGGATACTGGCAATTCCGCCTTCTTTGGATACTTCCTTGTTCCATGCTATATCGTTTCTGAAATCGATGACCAGTTTTCCTTTTTCATCGATAAAACCCCATTTATCTCCCTTTCGTACCGCTGCCAAGCCTTCGTAAAAAGGTGCAACTTCATCAAGTACAGAAATAATTGGTTTGTTGAGTTCTTCTAACGACTGTGACATCCCAAAAAATGGAATTAAAAATAAAAGTACAATTAAACCCTTCCGTTTCATATTACTAGTTTTTTGTGTTTGACTAAAAGTAGTATAGCCATGATCCATCCGAAATGATTTAGGTCAGTTGCTTCTTTAAAAATAGATTGGATAAAGGGCTTTAAAATGATGCAGATCATTGCCGTGATTTTTTACGAACTTTAATTTCATGGCGGGATAATCAAAAATATATAGCAATGAAAAAAATACTCTTTATAATATTTATAATAGCATTTCTAACCCTATCAGGCTGTTCTTCGACACAGTTCGTAGATAGTTGGCGCAATAGTGAGATATCTGTTTTTCAGCCACAAAAAATTTTGGTGCTAGGTATGACCGACAACCTTACCGCTCGTAAAATCTTTGAGGAACAGTTGACCATGGCTTTCACAAAACGAAACATCAATGCCGTCCAAAGCAGCATTGAATTAGACGATAAGTTTACAAATAGGCATAAAACCAAATCGGAAATCGATGAGATTAAAGACAAACTGATTGCCGATGGTTATGATGCAGTAGCCATTACCGCTGTGATAGGGGTTGATGACAAACGTGAATACAAGTCTGGTATTTACTATCCCATGGGCTTCGGTTGGTATCGTTTTGGCTATTACTATTATCGCTATCAGGGTACATATTATGATCCAGGATATTACGACGATTATAAGGTTTATCATGTGGAAACCTCTATTTATAACTTTAATCAGGATGAGGAAAAATCATTGGTCTGGGTTGGTTCGTTTAATATTGTAGACCCCAAAAGTATTACCGATTCGGTCAATGATTATGTAGAACAGATAGTAAAACAGTTAGAAAAAGATGGAGTCATACAGCGACTTGAAGAAGTATATTAACATATTGAATAATTGAACCCTTAGTGTTATTGTTTTACACTTTATAACCTATCATTTTTTTCCTCTCTTGTAGCTCCGAGGTAATTATTGAACTTACCGAAGTACTCAAGTAATCTATATCTCGTTGGCAAGATTCACTTCTAAAGACAATCGCTCGAAGTTTCAATATAATGGGACTTAAAATACTATAAGGAGCCATTCTTGAGGGTGGTCAAAAAGGGCTGCCTAGCAAAATTATGTATTGATGTCATTCTCCTTAAATTTTTTCATTCAAAGAATATCGTAATCTCTTTTTTTACTATTAGTAGCTCTTGACGTGAAACCAGGTCGCACTTGATTATAGGTATTTAGAATTCCCTTCTTACCGGACAGTAGAGTCAGTAGAGTCAGTAGAGTTCTAATATTCAAAAAACGTACACACCATTTTTAGAACATCAAATTAGAATAGATTATACTTTTCAAATCTTTGGGAAGTACATCGCGGATATCTTCCATTTCACCCAGGGAGATGTATTTTCTTAAATAAATGAAGGTAATATCGATGTACTTCTCGACCAGGTCATTTTCATACCCAAAATCGTTTACAGCAGCAGGTCCATCAAATTGGCGTACTAGTTCAACAAATTCCTTCATATGCTTAATCCTTGTCTTTTGTTTCTTGAC
>JARFRH010000285.1 GCA_029287355.1 Maribacter sp.
CCCCCCTCTCACTGACCCGGCCCCCCCCGAGAACTACACAGAGCACTAGTCGTCGGCAGCGTCAGATGTGTATAAGAGACAGGTCAATGGTCTTGCTCCTTCAGCTCCGCCATCCGTATAACTAGCGGTTATCACCATCAAATTTCCAGGAGCTTTGGCCTCAGCTTTTACCGATCCCTTAGGAGGTAAGGAAGGTTTCATACCGGCGTCTCCATTTAAAGACATGATGTAGCTTACAATTTGTCGTGTTTCATCAGATGTGACATTCGGATGGGCCGCCATCATCACTTCGCCCCAGACCCCTGTGCCACCTTCTTTGATTTTCTTTTGCAAATAGGACATTGCTTTTTCATCCACTTTATATTTTTTGGCTATATCCATATAATTCGGTCCTATGGATGCTTCAGATTCCTTATGGCACGCCTTACAATCCATAGATTGAGTCAAGGCTTTTCCTGTAACCACTTCAGACACTTGCTGGTGACCCAATGACATAGCTGCCTTGTCCATTCCTTCCAAATAATCTACCGAGACAAAAATATTTGATGGATCAATAGCATCACTTTCTGCATCAGTTACCGAAACTTCATAACCCACCGGTTGGCCAGGAACATAAAATGAAGCATTGGCACTAGTAATTGCAATGTCAACTTCAGGTCTAGAGTTACCTGCGACAACAACTACCGTTTCACTTTTTGCAGACGATCCTTCGGTATCCCTCACCTCAACGGAAATATGATATTCTCCTGCTGTATCGTAGGAATAAGAGATTTCAGGTTCTGTTGTCTCTTTGGCTTCCCCATTTCCTAAATCCCAGATATAAGTAACCGTATCCTTATCTCGATCTCGAGCGGTTACTTTTGCGATAACCGATAGTGGTAATTTTCCAGAGGTCTTATCTACAATCATGTCATCGATAACCGGCGGGCGATTTCCACCATTAAACTCAACAAAACTTAAAGCCGAATCCTCGTTTTGACTAAACCAGCCACTTCCATATTCTAATAGGTACAAACGTCCATCAGGACCCATTTCCATATCAATAAGGCTATTTACGTTAATATCCGAGGCAAAAGGTTCCATTTTATTGAAACTACCATCCTCGAATAAATGTACGGCCATCATCCAACCTCTCATCCAATCATAGATAATCACTTTTCCGTCGTAATACGCTGGAAGTCCACCACCATTGGCATACAGGTCAGAATAATAGGTAGGGCCGGCCATGGCGTTTCGACCCCCTGTGCCTACCTGAGGAAACTCCGACGTGTTGGCATATGGATAAAATACATAAGCAGGTTGAGCAGGGGGCAATTCAGTTAAGCCTGTATTATTCCTTGAATTATTAATGGGTTTTTCGGGATCAAATGCAGTGCCACTTTCACCTGTTTCATAGTTATATGCAACATACGGTTTGTTGTCACCTATGAATAATGGCCAACCAAAGTTTCCTGCTTCACGAGCCTGGTTCATTTCATCATAACCCCTAGGCCCGCGTGTCTCTAAACTATCGACTCGGGCATCAGGACCAACATCACCCCAATACACATAGCCTTTTTTGGGATCAACCGAAATACGATAGGGATTTCGGTGGCCCATTGTATAGATTTCAGGTCGTGTTTTTTCAGTGCCTTTTGCAAAGAGATTACCTTCTGGAATGTCATAACTGCCGTCTGCGTTCACTTTGATTCGAATAATTTTTCCTCGTAAGTCATTCGTATTACCCGAGGATCGTCTAGCATCGTATTGTTCATGTCCGGGAATATCATTTAAAGGGCCGTAACCACTATGAACATACTTCACTCCCTTTTCATTAAATGGTGTAGTGTTATCACCAGTGGACAAGTACAGTAATCCATCGCCTCCGAAGGCTATTGAACCACCTGTATGGCAACAGGTTTCCCTATCTGATGCCACATCGAGTATTTTCTGTTCGGAATCCATATCCCAAACACCATCTTTATATTTGAAACGGGATAGACGATTAACTTCTTCACTCCCGGTTGGTGCGTAATAAACATATATCCAATTATTTTCAGCATAATTGGGGTCTTTTTGTAAGCCCATCAATCCTTCTTCGACATTTACTCCAGGGGTGTTCAATGCTTTAAAATATAAATCGAATTTCGCCACTTCCTTTAATTCTTTCGATTCGGCACTGTACAACATAACCTCTCCCCTGCGCTGACCAACAAGCACATCATTATTGGGAAGAATGGTCATTTCGATCGGCTCGAAAAACGCACCCTCGGACAAGGTGATTTTAGAAAACCGGTCGATATCAGGTGGAATTTGAGAAGTCGCTTTTGAATAGTCTAAAAGTAAATTGTCACCAATGGCATATTGAATGCCCCCGAGAATATGTTTTAAGAATTTTTCTTCTTGAAAACTCTCATCAGTATGACCCGCCCCTGTATAAAATGAGCGACCTCCATCAAATTCGTGGTACCAGCTAAAAGGATGATCATCTCCATTTTCCCCACCTTCGTATGTAGACTCGTCAACAGTCATCAAGACATTAACATCAGGATTGATTCTTTTGTAGTTATAAATTTCATCAGATCGATGCCAAATTGAATCCGTAAAGTGTTGGGTAGCAATGAAACTATTGTCCTTAATGATAAAATCAGCTTCAGGAGTACCAGCAGGATGGCTCAAAAATTGTGCGCCTACTAACTTGTTGTACCAACCCCAGTCATACTCGCAATCTGCCGCCGCATGAATACCGACATACCCTCCACCTGCTTGAATATAACGCTCGAATGCAGCTTCTTGTTTATGATCTAAAACATTCATCGTCGTACTTAGGAAGATGATACTGGAATATTTTTCAAGATTCTCTTCGGTGAACAATTCCGCGTTTTTGGTCGTATCGACTTCGAATCCGTTCTCGGCACCAAGTTGTTGTATGGCAGCGATTCCAGTGGGAATAGAAGCATGCTTAAACCCCATGGTATTTGAAAAGACCAATACTTTTGGTTTGCCCGATCTTTTTTTATCTCCACAACTGTTGAGCGCTAGACCGAAAACTACAATTAGCAGCAATGCTATTTTTTTCATGAATTATTTCCTTAATGTCATTTCCACGGAGGCGGAAATCCGTTGTTTATATATTTCAAACTTCTAAAATACACATAAGCGAATGAATGTTCCAAATTCATCCGTTGTAAAGTATTATTTTTATTGAATATCAAACAAATACCAAAATTCTGTGGAAGATATCGAACACTATTATTTTAAAAACGATTCGGAATGGCGTGCTTGGCTTCATGAAAGCCATAAGAAACAAAAAGGCATCCACCTTATCTTCTATTCGGTCAAACATGAAAATGAAAGTATGCGCTGGGAAGAAGCGGTACGTGTGGCATTATGCTACGGATGGATCGACAGTACTGTGAAAAATATAGGAGCTGGTAAGCGAAGACAATACTTCTGCCCAAGAAAGCCCAAAAGTGTATGGAGCAAGGTCAATAAAGACCATATCATAGATTTAAAGAAAAAAAATTTGATGCACGCAAGTGGATTGGAAACCATTAAGTTGGCTAAGAAGAACGGCTCCTGGACGGCATTGGATGATGTGGAAAAGGGCATTATACCTAAGGATTTACAGGATGCATTTGATAAGAATCCAACTGCCTATAAGCATTTTCAAAACTTTACCCGAGGGCAACAAAAGAGTTATTTGTATTACCTAAATCAGGCCAAAAGAGCAGCAACACGCCAAAAAAGAATCGCTGAAATCACGCAGCTCTGTAGCGAAAACATCAAAGGGAGAAATGGTTGGGGAACTTAAAACCCTAGTCTTGTTTTTTTCCATATAACCAATAATAAATCCCCGAGGCAATTCCACCTACAATGGCAAATGCGGTCAACATCCAAAATACATTTCGATGTCCTATTTCTTCACCAGGGTTAGCATCCAAAAGGTACCCGTAAGCCGGACCTGCAAAAATATCGGGCGTATAACCAATAACCGAAATCAGACCGACCGCCGTACCGGTTAATGCTATAGGAATATTACCTTCCTGCATCACTGCAAAATATAATGCTCTTGAAGAATATACTCCGACAGCGATAATAATAACCGATATAAAAAATAAAGCAGTTGATGTGGGTTCGATAATTCCACTTGCAAACAAAACTCCACCAAAGATACACGCCACAAAACTCAAAACTAAGACAAGGCTAATTCTAAATCGGTCAACAAGTAACCCCAATAAGATTCCAGTAGCGGGCCTTAAAAATTGCAAAAACGTTCCTACTTGAGCAGACTTAACTTCATTATAAAGCATCACTTCTTCTGCATACAAAGACAGCACATCGGTTATCTTATAGCCCACATAAGCACATAGAATAATCACCATAAGCAATACTACAGCAGGAAGTTTCAAAACCAAAAGAATCTGACTACCGGAGATTCGTTCTAGCAAGATTTTTTTCTCGTCAATGCCTGATTTCATGAAGAACCAAGTCAAAATTCCGATAAGGATGATAATTGAGGCAGAACAGTAAATTACATACTTAAAAGCCTCCTGTCTTTCCAATAAGGATGCAGTTTCAATATTATCTGAAATAAATATCGAAAAGATAACTACTCCTAACAGGCCAAAAAGTGCGCCTGTCAGTCCTCTACCCCCATCCAACAGACCAAATGCTCTGCCTTGGGCATTTGTTCCCCCCCAAACGCGGGCAGCTTTGATCATCGGCGCCCAGAAAAGAAAAATAGTCGTAAAGCCCCAATAGCCATATAGTATCTGAAGCATTAAATAGCTTGGGAAAGAAGCAAAGATCAACCCGCCTGCTGCGGTCATCCATAGTGCAATGGCCATTAATTTTCTCGGAGGATATTTATCGGCCAAGGGGCCACCAATCAAATATGAAATAAGGGCAACGATTCCATACACCGAAAAACAGAGTCCTAATTGTACATTGTCCAATTCAAAAACATCCAATACGGTAGGTCTAAAAACTCTAGGTAATACAAAGGGAAGTATAAATACAGCTTCACCTGCTAAAATAAGCAGGACAAGATAATACCAGGGAGCGGTTTTTTGCATATGCTCGAAAGGTACTAAGAACCAATGGAAACTAAAAAGCAGGTTCAAATTGAAATAATACATTGTCCGAGAACCTTTATCTTTAGCTTAAAACAAAAGCGTAATGAAAAAATTCCTTCTTCTCCTTCTAGTATCATTGACAGCCAATGCCCAAGAAAATTTGACCACTGGTCCTGAAAATGGTTCTTTGGTAATAATGGGTGGAGGGCCTGTTGTCGATACTATATTAAAAAGATATGTAGAACTCGCTGGAGGAATAAATGCCCCTATGGTCGTCATACCTACTGCCGGAGGTAGCGCTAATTACGACCAAGACTATTATTTCGCTAAACAATTAAGGGAATTCGGGGTTAAAAAAGTTACGGTTTTGCATACTTATGACAAAAAAGAAGCCGATACCGAAACATTTACCAAGCCACTACTTGACGCTAAGGCAGTGTGGTTCGGTGGCGGGCGTCAGTGGCGTTTGGTCGATTCTTATCTAGGTACAAAAACTGAAAAATTGATTTGGGTAGTTTTAAGCAAAGGTGGCGTCGTTGGTGGTTCATCAGCTGGTGCCACCATTCAAGGGTCGTATCTTGCGCGAGGTGACACCAAGAATAATCAAATTATGATGGGCGACCATGAAGAGGGATTCGGGTTTATAAAAAATATTGCTATCGACCAACATGTATTGGCAAGAAATCGCCATTTCGATATGTTCGATATAATCGAAAAAAAACCTGAATTACTCGGAATCGGTATTGACGAACGCACTGCCATCATAGTACAAGGCGATACTTTCGACGTAATTGGCCAGGGTAAGGTTCTCATCTACGACGGTACATTCTGGTCTCAAGAGGGTAGTGAACTCAAAAACCTTCCTTCAAAGGAAAAGTTGTTTTATGCTTTGCAAATGACCGATAGTTATAATCTTAGGAAGCGAAAAGTGATATCCAAAAATTGAGCTACCGAACAAATCCAATTTTACTATATGGTACTCGCCCCGTAAATAAACTATTCGTAAATTAAATCTTACCTTTGAATAAAGTTTTGTGAAGTGTACCAAGCCAACGTGTTTCCGTTATTGGTTTTCTTCAAAAACTTGCTATAATGTCTAAATTACCCAAGCAAAATCAGTTCTTGGATTTATCTGATTACGGAAGGCCCATTGCGAAAGTCATCGCAAATTCATTAAAAAACACATCACTTACCCCTATTCATGTCACCATTGCATTTATCATTTCAGGTCTTATTGCAATTGCATGCATACTCCACCATTATTATTGGGCCACGGCCTTCTTTTTGGTTTTGAAGTCCATTTTAGATGCTGCCGATGGAGAACTCGCCCGAATCAAGAACACGCCTTCCTATACAGGACGTTATTTAGATTCTGTCTCTGATATTATTTTAAATCTTTTAATCTTAATGACCATAAGGTATGTAACCGATGCGTCTCTTCTTTTAACCTTGTTGGCATTTTTCGGCATTCAATTGCAGGGCACGCTCTACAATTATTATTATGTAATTCTTCGGAACAAACACAATGGCGACACCACAAGTCGTGTTTTTGAAAATGAAACTCCGGTTGCCCTAAATGGAGAAAAGCAACGGGATGTCAATATCCTTTTCGGACTCTATACTATATTTTATGGGGCTTTTGATAAGATCATATACAAATTGGATAGTGATGCCGTAAGCTCTCAAAACATACCCAATTGGTTTATGACCGCCGTTTCAACCTTTGGTCTGGGCTTCCAATTACTACTGATAGGGATTATGTTAGCCATAGGCTTGAAGCATTACATCATTCCTTTTTTTATTGGTTATTCTTTCTTTATCCTTGTTTTTATTGCCATTCGTAGATTGATAAATCGCTAATATTTGGTTACTTTTCGGTAAAGAATCCTTCTGATGCGAATTGTTTATATAACATTATTTCTCTTCTTTATAAATAATAGCTGTTCTACAGATAAAAAGCTGCAATTCGATATCTTAATTAAAAATGGAAATATCATAGATTTAGAAACCGGTGCCATTAAAATGCAGGATATTTTTATTTCCGACGGAAGGATAAAAAAAATCTCCTCCGACTACCTTCAACTCAACATCGAAGCAAAGGAAACCATAGATGCAACTGGAAAATATATTTTACCCGGATTTTGGGATAACCACACGCATTTTAGAGGTGGCGACAGTCTTATTGAAGCGAACAAAAATTTCCTGAACCTATTCATTGCCAACGGTATAACAACGGTTAGAGACGCTGGCGGTGACTTGACCACTGCTGTTTTAAAATGGAAAGACCAAATCGCTACAGGAAAACTTATCGGCCCCACCATCTTCACTTCCGGACCCAAAATCGACGGGCCAAATGGTACCTGGGCGGGCTCATTGGAAGTAGAGACTGAAGTTGATATTCGCAAAGCTTTAGATTCACTACAATCCATTCCAACGGACTTCATAAAACTGTATGATAGTAAAATTTCAGGCGAAGCCTATCTCAAAACCATTGCGGAGGCCGAAAATCGTAATTTAATCACTTCAGGCCACATGCCATTCACAGTAGAACTTGATGATGCGATTGGTTCTGGCATCGACGCAATTGAACATTTATATTACATTATGAAAGGGTGTTCTTCGGAGGAAACAGAAATTACGCAACAGCTCATCGCGAAGAAAATCGGTTTTTGGGATGCGATGCCCGCATTGATGTCGACCTACCAAGATTCCACAGCTGAAGCTACCTTTGCAAATTTGAAAGAAAATAATGTTTATGTTGTTCCTACTTTATATATTGGAAAAGTATTGAGCTATCTCGATGAAGTGGACCATAGCCAAGATGCCTATTTGAAATATATCAACCCGCAATTTAAAAAAACCTATGAAGGGCGTATTCAACGTGCTTTAAAGGCTTCTGAAAAAGCCAGGCAAGATCGTAAGGAATTGGATACTTTTTTCGGCCGGCTCTCAAAAGCCTTAAATGACGCAGGAGTTGGCTTACTGGCCGGTTCTGACAGTGGCGCTTATAATTCGTATACCTATCCCGGTATGTCATTACACAAAGAATTGGGAGAAATGGTCAACATAGGCCTCACTCCTCTACAGGCACTACGCACATCCTCATACAACGGGGCCAAGTTTTTAGATAAGAAGGCCGACTACGGCTCGATTACAGTTGGAAAAGTTTCGGATTTGGTGGTTTTGGATGCAAATCCTTTGGAAAATATTGAACATACTCAAAAAATTAACACCGTGATTAAAGGAAGCCTAACCTTTTCGAAAGAGCAATTGGAGGCACTTCTAGAAGCGGTTGTTCAAAATTAGGAATATCAATTCCCCTCTTTGAACGGGGAACCCATATCAATTAAAAAAATGATGAAAATGAAAAAACTACTTGTATTTCTGATCTTGGGGATTTTTATTTCCTGTACACAATCCCAAGAAAAAATAAGTCCGACCGCAATTTTGATTTCGAACGTGAACAGTATTGATGTGCGAAATGGAACAGTATTGGAAAACCGGCAAATCGTTATCGACTCAGGGAAAATAAAAAGAATAACATCTGAAATTCAAAACCCTGAAGAGTACACTACCATCATCAATGGTAAGGGGAAATACTTAATTCCTGGCCTTACGGAGATGCATGCACATATCCCTCCGCCAACCACGCATTCCGATCGCGTGGAAGAGGTCCTTTTTCTTTATGTAGCCAATGGCATCACCACCATTCGTGGTATGCTCGGGCACCCTGAACACCTGATACTTCGAAAAGTTGCGAAAGAAGGCAAAATAATTAGTCCTCGAATTTTTACATCGAGTCCGTCCTTAAACGGTAATTCTGTTAAAACGAAAGAAGAGGCTATCGAAAAAGTTACGGCTTATCAAAAAGAAGGCTATGATTTTTTAAAAATACACCCGGGCATCCAACGTGAGGTATTTGACCAAGTGGTCACCACGGCGAATGAAGTGGGTATACGTTTTGCAGGTCATGTACCTGTTGATGTGGGTATTCGTCACGCTTTGAAAAGTAAATACGCTTCCATCGACCATGTAGATGGTTTTCTGGAAGGCCTTGTACCCCAATCGGCAAATGTAAAACCTACGGATAATGGTTTTTTCGGATATGCGTTCACGCCCTTAGCGGATACCTCTAAAATAGATGAACTTGTCCGTCTCGCAAAAGAAAATAAGGTTTGGATAGTGCCCACTCAAAGTCTCTTTGAACGTTGGTTCGCACCAATTACATCCGAAGAACTCTTGCAACAACCTGAAATGAAATACATGCCGAAAACCACCTTGGAAAATTGGAAAACACGCAAAGAGGAGTCCATCAATGCCCCCGGTTTTAACACAGAGCAATGGACGAAATTCGATAGCATTAGAAAGCTTCTTATTTCAGGGTTAAATGAGAATGGCCATGGCATGTTGTTAGGTTCTGACGCCCCACAATTGTTCAACGTACCTGGTTTTTCAATACATCATGAAACGCAGGGCATGTTGGGCGCGGGCATGACTCCCAAAGAAATTATCGCATCAGGCACTATAAATCCGGCAAAATATTTTGGGATGGAGGATACTTTTGGAAAAATCAAAGAAGGTCTTGATGCTGATTTGATATTACTTGATTCCAATCCGTTGGAAAATATAAGTGCGCTAAAAGAAATTTCAGGGGTGATGCTGCGAGGTCGATGGATATCCAAGGAAGAAATCGACGAAAAATTGGCAATGGTAGCAAATCATGCCGCACAAAACTAAACCGATAATGAAAAATCTAGTACTACTATTCCTTTGGATACCTAGTGGGTTCACAAATGCCCAAACCCTGTTGCAACCGGACCGTGTTTTTGACGGAGAGGAAATACATGAAAATTGGGTCGTTCTGGTCGAAGGAAACACGATTACATATGCGGGTGAAGCTAGTGGGATAGAAGTTCCAAAGAACACTACCAATTTAGATTTAAAAGGCTCGACGTTGATGCCAGGACTGATAGAAGGGCATTCGCATTTGCTTTTACATCCATATGATGAAACTACTTGGAATGACCAAGTTTTGAAGGAATCTCCGGTTGAACGTGCCATTCGAGGAACGGTTCATGCTAAAAACACATTGCTGGCAGGTATAACCACTACACGTGATTTAGGTGCAGAAGGGTCTGGCTATACCGATGTTTATCTAAAAAAAACAATTGAGGATGGTATCGTAGCCGGACCACGAATGTTGGTAGCTGGCCCGGCAATTGTAGCCACTGGGGCCTATGGACCTAAAGGTTTTCATGACGGTGTACAAGTGCCTTTGGGAGCCGAACCAGCTAGTGGTGTTCCAGAAGTAATCAAAACGGTTCGAAGGCAATTGGGGCATGGTGCCGATTTCATTAAAATCTATGCCGATTACCGTTGGACGACCGACGCACCTTCAAAACCGACATTTTTGCAAGAAGAAATTGATGCCATGGTCGCTGCAGCTACCAGTGCAGGCAGCTATGTAGTGGCGCATGCCAGCACGCCCGAAGGCATGAGGCGCGCTGTAAAAGGGGGTGTCGAAACCATCGAACACGGAGATGGTGGTACTTTAGAGATATATAAATCAATGAAGGAAAAAGGCATAGCGCTCTGCCCTACTTTGGCTGCCGGGGATGCCATAACCCAATATAGCGGTTGGAAAAAAGGAATCGATTCGGAACCGGACCGCATTAGAAATAAAAGAAAGTCCTTCAACTTAGCCCTTGAATCTGGCGTTGAAATCATTTTCGGGGGAGATGTTGGCGTTTTTAGCCATGGCGAAAACTATCGTGAAATGGAATTAATGGTCGAATACGGCATGCAACCACTCGATGTTCTAATGGCTGCTACTTCACTGAATGCCCGTGTCTTTCATTTGGATGATTTGGGGAAACTTCAAAAAGGATTTCTAGCCGATATTATAGCCGTCGAAGGAAATCCCCTTAAAGATATTTCCAACATGAGAAAAGTCAAATTTGTCATGAAAGACGGCGAAATATACAAGTAATGCGCAACAATGAAGAACAGGATTACTGGACTAAACGGTACCAAGAAGAACGAACCCCATGGGACATCGGCTACCCAGCTACTCCCATAAAAGAATACATCGATCAATTAGAAGATAAAACTAGCTCTATCTTGATTCCAGGTGCTGGAAATGCATACGAAGCAGAATATCTTTGGCAACAAGGTTTTGAAAATGTATTTGTAATGGATATTTCAGATTTCCCTTTGAAACAATTTCGAGATAGGAATCCTGATTTTCCAAAGGCACAATTACTCCTAGAAGACTTTTTTCAGCATGAAATCAGGTACGACCTCATCTTCGAACAGACCTTTTTCTGTTCTTTGGTTCCTACCGATGAGAATAGAAATCGATATGTAAACCAAATGGCTTCGCTATTGAAACCCAATGGAAAACCTGTCTCTTATACACATCTGACGCTGCCG
>JARFRH010000028.1 GCA_029287355.1 Maribacter sp.
CAATCAGGCGTTATTTCGGGTCATGCCTATCATCTTTACGTCATTGAAACCGAGAACAGAAAAGAATTGTTCAATTACCTCCGAAGTCTGAATATCATTGTGCAAGTGCATTATGTGCCTGTACATTTAATGCCCTATTACCAAGACCGTGGTTGGAAAGAGGGAGATTTACCGCATGCGGAACACTATTACAAGCATTGCCTTAGCCTACCCATGTATCCTACCCTAAAGGACGAGGAACAACGCTACGTGTTGGGCGAAGTAAATAACTTTTACAGCGAAGAATTAAGTGAAATAAATGTCATTGTATAGTGGAAAACATTGATTTAGAATCCGAACGTTTAATCCTGACCAGGGTTTCGCTAAAACATGTTACAACGGAATATTTAAACTGGATAAACGACCCGGAAGTTCATAGGTATATCGAAACTAAAGGCAATTATACCATGGACCTGCTGAAAGCGTATGTAGAACAGCGACTTAAAGATGGGGTATATTTTTGGGCGATTCATTTAAAAGGCTCTAAGAGGCATATCGGTAATATTAAAATCGATCCAATTCTTTTAGAAACGAATTCCGGTGAATACAGCATATTGATGGGAGATAAGACCAATTGGGGTAAAGGCTATGCAAAAGAGGCATCGCTAAGAATACTAAAGTATGGTTTTGAAGAATTGGGGTTATCAAAAATAACATTGGGCGTTATACAAGATAACATAAATGCCTTTAAATTGTATGAGAAACTAGGTTTTACTGTTGATGAGGTAAAAAAGAACGTTGGTGAATACAATAATAGGTCAAGCAACGCGCTAAGAATGTCGCTACATGTCGAAAACTTTAAATAACAAGCTTATTTTGGGTACCGTGCAGATGGGGTTGCCTTATGGCATTAACAATTCAAACGGTCAAATCTCCTTAGACGATAGTCTGGCGATATTAAAGTATGCCTTTGATAGTGGAATTGAAACCTTGGATTCGGCTGAGGCCTATGGGAATGCCCATCAAGCAATTGGCGCATTTCATTCGAAATACCCAACGAAGCGATTCAAAGTGATAACCAAGCTGCCAAATCAAACAAACGAGAACATCATTACGAAAGTAGCGGGGTATTTGGATGAACTCAAAGTCGATCAATTGTACGCTTTGCTATTTCATAGTTTTTCGAGCTTTAAAAAGGGTTGGGGAAATTTTCACGCGTTACGGAAATTGAAGGTTGATGGCAAAATTAAAAAAATCGGCGTCTCCGTTTATACCAACGCGGAAGTTGAAGAAGTAATGATCAATGAGGAAATTGACATCATTCAAGTGCCGTTTAATCTTTTTGACAACACGAATCTAAGGGGTGATATCTTCGAGAAGGCGAAATCCAAAGGGAAAATAATTCATACAAGATCTGCCTTGTTGCAAGGCTTGTTTTTTAAGGATATCAATGAGCAAAATCCAACCGTACAAAACTTAAAAAGTGAATTGATCCACTTATCCGATATTTCGAAAGCACATAATATCCCTATTTCAAGATTGGCATTGAGCTACTGTTTGTGCCAAAACAACATAGAAAATGTGCTTATTGGAGTTGATACCCTTGATCAATTGAAGGATAATATTGAATCAACAGCCTATGAACTTCAGCCGGCATTGGTTGAAGAGATAAATTCCATTGCCATTAAAAATTTAGATTTTTTAAACCCATCATTATGGAAATAAAGACCATACTGATTACCCAAGCACGTTCTGGAAGTACAAGACTTCCTGGAAAAGTATTGAAAGAAGTTAATGGAAAATCATTGCTACAAATACATCTGGAACGATTAAAAAAATGCTTGAATATCTCGGAAATAATCGTTGCAACGACAGATAAGGAAGAAGATGCCGTAATTTATGACAAGGTTATTGCATGGGGTTTCAGTGCTGCAAGAGGCTCGGAATTGGATGTGTTGGACCGTTTTTATCAGGCAGTAAAAAACAAAAAGGCCGATTGGATTGTTAGGGTAACTTCTGATTGTCCGCTCCTAGATCCCATTCTCGTTGACAAGATAATCGCATTTGTTCAGGAAAAGGATAAAGATTACGGGGCTAACGGTTTGATAGAGCATTTTCCAGATGGCCAAGATGTCGAAGTTTTCAAATTCTCCGCATTGGAAAGGGCTTGGCGGCATGCCAAATTGCCATCTGAACGTGAACATGTAACGCCATATATTCGAAATAATTCAGACCATTTCGGAGGTGAATTGTTTACCGCTATCAATTATCCGTGCGAATCCGATTTTTCTAAAATTAGAATGACGGTTGATGAGCCAAGCGATTTTGAAGTACTGAAAATACTGATCAACAAACTTGGAATTGAAAAATCCTGGTCGGACTATACCAACTATATTATTGAAAATGATTTGATGAAAATAAATGGCCAGATTATTAGAAACGAAGGACTCTTAAAGTCCTTAAAAGGGGAAGAATAATGGGTAGAGGACAAGAATTATATAAAAAAGCCAAAACCTTGATTCCGGGAGGTACGATGTTGCTTTCAAAGCGCCCGGAAATGTTTTTGCCAGAGCAATGGCC
>JARFRH010000152.1 GCA_029287355.1 Maribacter sp.
CTCCTAGATCGTGATATTTGTCCAGACGGAATTTTACAAGATAATAACAAAAAGTTATTTGCAATATACTACTGCAAAGAAACCTATTTCGGTTCAATTGCACTATTTTTGGGTTTCGATTTAGCAAAGATACTTCAATGAAAAACCTTCTGGAATTAACACTTAAAACCCGAAAAGCCTTCTACTATATTTTAAAAAACACTCCTAGGGAAGAACTTCTCAAAATACCCGATGGGTATAACAATAACATTTGGTGGAATATTGCCCATATAGTTTCAACACAGCAAGCTTTGGTTTACGGTCTTAGCGGACTTCAAATTTTGATTCCACAAGAGTTGAAAGATAATTTCAAAAAAGGAACAGTACCCGATGGATCGGCAACAGATGTGGAAATAGAACAAGTCAAAGGACTACTTTTCTCAACAATCGAGAAGTCTATTGAGGATTACGAAAACGGACTTTTCAAAAACTTTAAAGAATATCCGACAAGTGCTGGAATTACACTAATGAACTTAGAAGATGCCATATCTTTTAACCTGTTCCATGAAGGATTGCATTTAGGAACAATCTTTTCGCTCCAAAAAGCAGTAAAACTACAATAGTTTATGACTTTGGTTTTTTAGCCAGATACTTCTTTATTTCTGCATGTGGCAAAACCAACTCTATAGTGCCATCGGCAAAAGAGGAAACTTCATATTGATTGTATAAGAGTTTCATGCCTTTTTTTGTAAAGCCCATATTTTCCGGTAAGTAGAAAGAATCTTGCTCGAACATAAAACCAGTGTAGTTGATAGGCTTATCTTGAGGAATATTCTCTTTCGTACGAAATTTACGTTCTGCCAAATTCTGAAAAGCAATACTGTCTTTAAACAATTGCCAATTTTCCAGTTCTTGACCTTTGATTTTGTCAAAATTCAAAAATCGGTTGGAAGTATACCCATGAGCACCCCCTGTGAAAATGTAGGCATCTAGGGCAATAGTTAGTAGGTGGGAATCCTCAAAAGTAATTTCAGAATCGATTTTGGCTTCCCAAGGGGTCGTTTCATCCTCATAGCGTTCTTGAAGCTCTAAAAAACCTGATTTAAAAGATTTTATGGCGGTATCGATATCTGATATATCCGATTCATCATCAAAATGTAGAAAAGAAATCACCTCTTCACGTAGGGCGGTATTAATGGTTCGAGCCAATTTACTTTCATCGATTGCTTTAGGTAAGCTAATGCTGATTTTCGTGCAATTATCGCAGGCCTCGGCTTCGACAAGGTAGGGTTCAAAAGTAAGTTTATTCTCTTTTTGGCAACCAATGAGGAGAAAAAGAAGGACAAAAAATAAATTAGAAGGTTTCATTAAATTTTGTAGGATTGGGGTCCGATTGTGTGCTTCCAAAGATAACAATACATTTGTACTTATTAATTAGATATGATGAGCGAAAAAAAACTACAGTTCAATAGTAAAACCATTCATGGAGGTCAACAACCAGATAAAGCCTATGGCGCCGTGATGCCACCTATTTATCAAACATCAACTTATGCCCAGACCACACCAGGGGGGCATCAAGGATATGAGTATTCCAGAAGTGCCAACCCCACTAGAACTGCTTTGGAAAATTCTTTGGCGAGTATTGAAAATGGAAATTATGGTTTGGCTTTCGCCAGTGGCCTAGCCGCAATAGATGCGGTTATAAAACTATTGAGTCCTGGTGATGAGGTGGTGTCGACCAATGATTTATATGGAGGGAGTTATCGACTCTTCAAGCAAGTTTTCGAAAAATTCGGAATTAAATTCCAATTTATCGGAATGCAAAATGCCGCAAAAATCGAGACCTATATTACTGATAAAACAAAATTGATTTGGGTAGAAACTCCGACAAACCCTATGATGAACGTTATCGATATCAAAGCGGTTTCTACTTTGGCAAATAAGCGTGATATTCTTTTAGCCGTTGATAATACGTTTGCGACACCATATGTACAATTACCTTTAGATTTAGGAGCTGATATCGTTATGCATTCTGCTACAAAGTACTTGGGCGGACATAGTGATGTTGTCGTCGGAGCATTGGTCGTAAAGAATAAGGAACTTGCCGATAAGTTATATTTTATTCAAAACGCCAGTGGTGCGGTCTGTGGACCAATGGATAGTTTTCTAACGCTTCGCGGAATTAAAACACTTCATGTACGTATGCAACGCCATTGCGAGAATGGGAAGGCAATCGCGGAGTATTTAGACAATCATCCTAAAATCGAGAAAGTATATTGGCCTGGTTTTGAAGATCACCCCAATCACGAAATTGCTAAAAGTCAGATGAGTGATTTTGGGGGAATGATTTCTTTTATCCCGAAGGGAAGCAGTTATAAGGATGCTATAAAAATAGTAGAGAAACTTCAACTATTCACGCTCGCGGAATCTTTAGGCGGAGTAGAAAGCTTGGCAGGTCATCCAGCGAGTATGACACATGCCAGTATTCCGAAAGAAGAAAGGGAAAAAAGCGGGGTGGTCGATTCATTAATCCGCTTAAGCGTAGGAATCGAAGATGCGACAGATTTGATTGCCGATTTGAATCAAGCTATTGAATAAGTATTTTTGCGATATTTTAAAAATAATAAGGGTAAAATTATAGGAATAATATAATTTTGCCGTTATATTTCAAATTCAATAAAATTCAACGAATTACCTAAGAATTTATGGACGTAAAAATGCAAGCAAAAATCGACGGGTTTATGGAGGAGGTCAAGACCCGTAACGGTCACGAACTCGAATTTATCCAGGCAGTACAAGAAGTAGCGGAAACTGTTATACCGTATATCGCCAGAAAGAAAATATACAGTGGCAAAAACATCTTGCTGCGAATGGTAGAACCCGAACGCTTGATTTCGTTTCGAGTGTCTTGGGTTGATGATAATGGTGAGATACATGTCAACCGTGGGTATCGTGTTCAGATGAATTCAGCTATCGGACCTTATAAAGGCGGATTGCGATTTCACGCCTCTGTAAATGCAAGTATCTTGAAGTTTTTGGCTTTCGAACAGGTTTTCAAGAATAGTTTGACCACGCTGCCTATGGGAGGTGGAAAAGGAGGTTCTGACTTTGACCCCAAGGGAAAATCGGATGATGAGGTGATGCGTTTTTGCCATGCATTTATGGCAGAATTAAGCCGACATATCGGTCCAAATACAGATGTGCCTGCAGGTGATATTGGAGTAGGTGCAAGGGAAATCGGGTTCTTATTCGGGATGTACAAAAAAATCAGAAACGAATTCACCGGTGTTATAACAGGTAAAGGCCGCTCATGGGGGGGCTCTCTAATACGCCCTGAAGCCACTGGTTATGGCACGGTTTATTTTGCCCAAAGCATGTTGCAGACACAAGGAATGGATTTTTCCGGAAAGAATGTGGTCATTTCCGGCTCAGGTAATGTAGCACAATATGCGGCCGAAAAGGCACTACAATTAGGAGCTAAGGTTCTCACACTTTCCGATTCACAGGGATACATTGTTGATACGGATGGTATCGACACTAAAAAATTAGCCTTTGTGATGGATCTGAAGAATAACAAAAGAGGACGTATTTCAGAATATGTCAAAAAATATAAGTCGGCGAAATTCGTAAAAGGGAAAACACCTTGGGAGGTTAAGTGCGATATCGCATTGCCCTGCGCTACACAGAATGAACTAAGTGGTGCAGATGCGAAAAAACTGTTGAAAAGCAAATGTATCTGTGTTGCTGAAGGCGCCAATATGCCTTCTACCCCTGAGGCAATTCATGAGTTTGAAAAGGCGCGAATATTGTTTGCTCCAGGTAAAGCATCAAATGCGGGCGGGGTTGCAACATCTGGCTTGGAAATGTCTCAAAACTCATTACGCATCAGCTGGACACGTGAAGAAGTTGATGACAAGTTAAAAGCTATAATGGAAGACATCCATGATTCTTGTATCCAGTATGGAAAAGAAAAGGATGGGTATTGCAACTATGTGAAAGGCGCTAATATCGCAGGCTTTGTAAAAGTAGCCGATGCAATGTTGGCACAGGGAGTGATCTAAGGCACGAAGTACGAAATTAGAGGTGCGAAGTAATGAATAATACTTCGCACTTTTTGTTTCGACTTTTTTAGTCAAAGGATAACTTACCTAACAAATATATTTCTTGGTATATTAGTTTTTACAGCCATTGTGTTAGTGCTTTTATTTCAAGAAAATTTGTGACCCACCTTTTTTTATTTTCATAATTTGATTTTTGCACTTCCAACCTTGAACCCCTTACTTCTAATTTCGTGCTATTAAAGTTATCTTTGCCGCAAAGCTGACCACCTAAATGCAAGTCACCACCAAAGCCATAGTGCTTTCTTCATTGAAATACGGAGATTCCAGTCTTATCGTAAAGGCATTTACGGCTTCCGATGGTTTGAAATCTTATTTGCTAAAGGGCGCCTTGGCATCCAAAAAAGGCAAACTGAAACCTGCGTATTTTCAGCCCTTGTCTCAATTGGAATTGGAGGCGAACCACAAGAATAAAGGAACATTGGAGAGTATTCAAGAGGTGAAGGTAAACTACCACTACCAAACATTACACACTGATAGTTCAAAAAATGCTATGACCTTGTTTTTGGCAGAGGTATTGGGCAATAGTGTTCGTGAAGAAGAACAAAATGAAGGGCTCTTCGAGTTTTTAGAGGCGTCTTTACAATGGTTTGATTCACACCTTGCTATATCAAATTTTCATGTCTATTTTTTGATCCGATTGACCAAGTACTTTGGCTTTTTTCCTGATACTAATGCCATGGGAGCCAACTACTTTGATTTGTTAGAAGGAGCTTTTACGAACACGCCATCATTGAACCCTCATTTGACCGGAGAAAATCTTTCTTTTTTCAAAAGCTTCTTAGGCATAAATTTTGATGAGGTACAGAGCATCAAAATGAACAAAACCAATCGACAAGAGCTGCTAAAATCCCTTGTGCTTTATTATGAGTTACACCTACAAGGATTTCGAAAGCCCAAGTCACTGGCCGTTTTAAATGAAGTTTTCAGTTGATATGCGGTACCTATTAATTACTTATTTGTTGCTTGTATTCCAAGTGGTTTCCGCTCAGGAAATCACCATTTCGGATTCGGATACCAAGGAGCCCATAATTAATGTCGCCGTTTATAATCTTGACAAATCGAAAACAGTCCTATCTGATTTTGACGGAAAGTGTGATCTTTCCATTTTCGACGGAAACGAGCGGATTACCTTTAAGCATATCAGTTACGAAATTAGAAAGTCAACCAAAAAGCAAATCCAAAAAAAACGGAATACACTTTATCTGACCATGAAAGCCGAACAGCTAGATGAGGTGGTGATGTCGGTTAGTAAATGGGAACAACAGAAGAAAGACATTCCTAACAAAATAGCTTCTATTGGTGCCAGGGAAATCGCTTTTGTAAATCCTCAAACTTCTGCTGACCTTTTGCAAAACAGTGGAAAGGTTTTTGTTCAGAAAAGTCAATTAGGTGGTGGAAGCCCCATGATACGGGGTTTTGCCACAAATCGTTTGTTGCTTTCAGTGGATGGCGTGCGCATGAACAATGCGATTTTCCGGGGAGGAAATATACAAAATGTGATTTCAATTGATCCTTACAGTATTAAGAATACCGAGATCATTTTTGGTCCAGGTTCTGTGATATACGGGAGTGATGCAATTGGCGGAGTGATGAATTTCTATACGAAAGCACCTGGTTTTTCTAATGCGGATAGCTTGATGGTCACCGGAAATGCCAACTTTCGTTTTGCATCGGCCAACAAGGAGAATACTGTTCACTTTGATATGAATTTTGGAAAAAAGAAATGGGCTTTTATAACAAGTGCTTCTTACAATAGTTTTGATGACTTGACTATGGGTAGCAACGGGCCAGATTCTTACCTAAGAAATAATTTGGTCGTTCGAAAAAACGGGGTGGATGAACTAGTTGCGAATTCAAATCCTAAAAAACAAGAACCCACAGGTTACAATCAGCTTAGCCTACTACAAAAGTTAGCCTATAAACCAAATAATATATGGCGATATGACCTTGGGCTTGATTATTCAGAGACATCGGATTATTCTCGATACGATAGATTGATCCGCCCAAATTTAGCTGGTGATGGATTACATTCTGCCGAATGGTTTTATGGCCCCCAAAAATGGTTTATGGCCAATATGCAGGTCAATAAAAAAGGCAAGGGAAAATTTTATGATGGCGTAAAACTGAGTGCAGCCTATCAGCATTTCGAGGAAAGTCGAAATGATCGAACGTTTCAAGACCCTATTCGATTTTCAGCGCGCGAGAAGGTCGATGCCCTTTCTACGAACCTTGATTTTGAGAATAAAAAAATAGGCAATCTGCGATTGTATTACGGGGGCGAGTATATATTCAATGAAGTCGGCTCTAAAGGCAGTCAACAAGACATAGAAACCAATTCAATAGAGAATGCCGCATCGCGCTATCCGGATGGATCTACATGGCAAACCTTGGCCGGTTATATCAATGGGGAGTACAAGGCAAAACCCAATTTGACTCTACTAACAGGCCTGCGGTATAGTCATGTTTGGATAGATGCGGTTTTTGATAAGACGTTTTATTCCTTTCCTTTTGACGATGCCAATTTAAACAATGGGGCCCTTACAGGTAGTTTAGGTGTGAGTTGGTTTCCAAAAGCCAATTTACAAATTACTTGGAACGGTTCTACAGGTTTTAGAGCGCCAAATATAGATGATGTCGGGAAAATTTTCGATTCCGAACCAGGTTCGGTGGTGGTGCCCAACCCTGATTTGGAGCCTGAATATGCCTATAATATGGAACTGGGTATACATAAGAACTTTAACGACAAATTGGTATTGAATGGAGCAACTTTTTACACCTATTTGGTAGATGCTTTGGTCCGCCGTGATTTTCAGTTCAATGGTCAATCTGAAATCGAGTATAATGGGGAGTTGAGCAATGTTCAATCCATTCAAAATGCGGCTAAAGCCTACGTCTATGGATTTGAATTTGGACTAGAAGCTTTTCTTAGCGATAACTTTTCCGTACGCGCAAATTTGACTTTAACCGAAGGCATTGAAGAAGAAGATGACGGAACGGATTCTCCAGGAAGGCATGTAGCTCCGGCTTTTGGCGATTTACATTTGATATGGAAAAATCAAAAACTAAAGGCTGACTTGTTTTTGAACTATAATGGTGAAATTCCCTTTTACGATTTGGCCAGTTCAGAGCGAAGTAAGGGGTATATCTATGCCAAAGATGGCAATGGAAACCCTTATTCGCCTTCATGGCATACCCTCAATTTTCGCTCTCAATATACGATTTCCGATGCTTTTAAGGCCACAATGAGTATAGAGAACATTACGAATCAGCGTTATCGAACATATTCTTCGGGTATTTCAGCATCGGGCATCAATCTCGTTCTTGGATTGGGATATCGATTTTAGCGTCTGTTTTGTAAGCTGTGATTGGCCCCGACACTTCTGGGTTATAATTCATTTTTGATGCGATTTGAGGCAAATTTTTTGAGCAGAGCCATAGTTACGGTTGAAATATTAACGAAGTAGCTTGCAAATAGGGCCATAAAAAAACAATTGGCATTTTTCAAAACAGCGTCTTAGGCATAAAAAAACCCCAACATTTCTGTCGAGGTTATTTTTATTAGAAAAAGAGGATTAGTTTTTCACCTTCTCTTTAACATCATTGGCAGCATCTTTCGCTTGGTCAACGGCATCTTCTGCAGCATCCTTCACGTCAGAACCAGCTTCTTTGACCGCATCTACTGCATTACCAGCAGCATCCATAGCATCAGAACTAGCTTCTTTAGCAGCGTCAACCGCCTCACCAGCTTTGTCCAATGCGCCTTCAGCGGCATCGCCCATTACTTCACCTGCATCTTCAGCGGCTTCGGTTGCATCTTTTGCTTTGTCCGCGGCTTCTCTGCATGATACAAATGATACAGAAAGAGCAAGCATCAAAATCGAACTTAAAATTACTTTTTTCATTTTTTTTAGTTTTAGTGTTTGTTTCAATTAGGAAAGATATACGTGCTGATCTATGTTTTGGATGCCAATTGTTAAAATTTTATGACGAACAATTTGCGCTTGGGCCAAAAAAAAGCTTTTTTACAAGCATCTGATTCCTCTGAAAACTTGTGGAT
>JARFRH010000116.1 GCA_029287355.1 Maribacter sp.
CAACAAAGACAAGGGGGGCATAATTATTTTCTTGACCAAGGAGTTTATGACTGCGTTAAAGGAAGCTCCTATAATTATTCCAATGGCCATATCGACCATATTTCCCTTCACTGCAAATTTCTTAAATTCTTCTAGAAAACGATTCATTTTGTGAGGATTTTAACGGGTTTAGCCTAAAATAAGGTTATTTGACCTTCTTCATCACCGTCGACGGAGTCATCGTTATTTGTATCGGTAGTAGATTCTTTCTTTGCCGGTTTGGGCGCTTCTTTGGGTTCTACCGATAATTCTTGTATCACCACATTTTCTTCGTCGATCACTTCAATTTCATTAGTCTCTTTAGGGACTGGTTTCTCATAAGGGAGTGCTTCCATCGTATTGATTTCCAAAACCTTGTCTTTAGTAAGCTGATTGCCCATTGCAGAAATTCCTTTAACGGAAATAAACTGTTCTAAATCAACGGCTAGATTTTCCTGACGGTCATGGCCTCTTTTCTTGGCAAAAACCACTTCAGCTCGCGGACGATAATCGGTAAATACTTTCTCTAAATACGATTTAGGGTGTTCGGTAATAATTGATTCTATTCTATCAGGGTTATCGATCAAGAAGCGCTTTACATAAAAGAGTTCTTTCTCTCCTTCCCAATAAATGGCCGACAAAGGCTTTTCAGGTTCCCATTTTTCAAGTACGATCATATCATCGTTAAAACGAAGTGTCAATTCAGGTATTACGGTCTTGACAACCCCTTTTTGATCAATGATCAGCAAGCGATCATCACTGGTGAACTCTCCAAGAAACTCTCCACGTTCATCGATATTCAAACGTTGTACCGTATCATCAAACCACAGTTTTCGCGGTTTCAGGGTAGAAAGCCCTTTTTCTTTTAATTCAATTCGTTTTACGGAATATTTGGTGACCAGATTGCCTTTCGATGCACGCCCTTTAATGATGACATCCGAAAAATCGAGATCCCATTTCAACTTTTTGATGCTTCCTACCTGACGCAATAAAACGGTAATCACCTCAGCTTCGCCGTTCGGGTTAGCGGAAAAATATAACACATCGGTACCGGCCTTACCCGTACCTATGTCATAAAGCCTATCCCTTGTCATACTGGTCACATTAAACCGTTTGATATAACTGGCCCCGCCCCTTCCATCCTTATAAATCATATTATACGTCGTGCGCTTGTCTTTTTTCTTGAAAACGGCAACATGAATAATGTTCTTGCCAATAAATGTCTTTGAATCCACTTTGGAAACCATCATCTGACCATTTTTCGTAAAGACGATAATATCATCGATATCACTGCAGTCAGTTACATATTCGTCTTTTCGAAGTGATGTACCAACAAACCCCTCTTCGCGATTCACATACAGTTTTGTGTTACGGATAACAACTTTAGTAGCCTCGATATCATCGAAGATGCGGATTTCCGATTGACGCTCCCTACCTTTCCCATAAGTGCTTTTTAGGCGCTTGAAATAGGCAATTGCAAAGTCTATAAGATGTTCAAGGTGATGTTTGACTTCGGCGATTTTCTCCTCTAAATTATCAAGATGTTGTTGGGCTTTGCCCAAATCGAATTTGGAAATCTTTTTAATACGTATTTCGGTCAAACGCAGAATATCTTCCTCGGTCACTTTGCGTTTTAGGTGCTTTGTATGCGGTTTCAACCCCTTATCTATCGCAGCAATTACGCCTTCCCAAGTTTCTTCCTCTTCTATATCGCGATAAATTCTGTTTTCGATAAAAATACGCTCCAAAGAAGCCGCATGCCATTGTTCTTCCAACTCGCCTAACTGAATTTCAAGTTCTTGACGCAACAACTCCACGGTAGCATCCGTAGAACGCTTCAACATCTCAGTGACCCCAATGAATAGTGGCTTGTTGTCTTCAATAATGCAGCCTAGGGGTGAAATCGAAGACTCACAGGCGGTAAAGGCATAAAGGGCATCAATAGTTTTATCTGGAGATATACCGCCGGGTAAATGTATCAGAATCTCAACATCTGCCGCCGTATTATCTTCAATTTTTTTGACCTTGATCTTCCCTTTTTCGTTCGCCTTTAAAATCGAATCAATTAGAGAAGAAGTATTGGTTCCGTAGGGTATCTCATTGATAACCAAAGTGTTCTTGTCTTTTTGGGACATTTTGGCGCGTACGCGAATTTTTCCCCCACGAAGGCCATCATTGTAATTCGTAACATCAATGATTCCGGCGGTCGGAAAATCAGGAAACAACTTGAAGCCCTGCCCTTTGAGATGTTTGACAGATGCATCTATAAGCTCAAGAAAGTTATGGGGAAGTACTTTGGTGGAAAGTCCGACCGCAATACCCTCGGCACCCTGTGCCAATAACAAAGGAAACATGACCGGAAGATTGACCGGCTCTTTCTTACGACCATCATAAGATTGCTGCCATTCCGTAATCTTAGGACTAAAAACAACATCCAGCGCGAACTTTGATAATCGCGCTTCGATATACCTAGAGGCTGCAGCCCTATCCCCTGTCAAAATATTACCCCAGTTTCCCTGTGTATCTATCAACAGGTCTTTTTGGCCCATTTGAACCATGGCATCGGCAATACTGGCATCACCATGTGGATGGTACTGCATGGTATGCCCCACAACATTGGCAACTTTGTTATAGCGACCATCATCAAGCTCCTTCAGGGCATGCATAATACGACGCTGAACAGGTTTGAATCCATCTTCAATGGCCGGTACGGCACGTTCTAAGATGACATAAGACGCATAATCCAAGAACCAATCTTTATACATGCCAGTGACCTTGGTCAATACATCGTCTTCGGAATCTTCAACGCTTTCTTTCTCAGTTGACAAAGCCGTATCGTCAAAAGGAGCAGCTGTCGCGTCAGTAGATTGGTTTTCGTTAAGCTCCTCTCCTGAGCCTTCGTCAGGTAAATTCAGTTCTTCATTTTCTTCCATAAAGGGAAAATCTTCCTATTCGTTTGGTATTGGTTGCTTCTGGTTTTCTTCTACTAAATCAATTTCAACCTTGAGATTTTCAATAATGAATTTCTGCCGGTCGGGGGTATTCTTGCCCATGTAGAAACTTAATAGTTCTTCGATTGACATGGCCTTATCAAGCATAACAGGCTCTAAACGAATATCATCTCCTATGAAATGTACAAATTCATCTGGTGATATTTCCCCTAAACCTTTGAATCGGGTAATTTCAGGTTTTCCAGTAAGTTTTTCGACAGCATTTCTACGCTCTTCTTCGCTATAGCAGTAAACGGTCTCTTTCTTATTACGAACACGGAACAATGGTGTCTGCAAAATATATAAATGGTTTTCTTTAATCAATTCCGGGAAGAACTGTAAGAAGAAAGTAATTAATAGCAGTCGAATATGCATGCCATCGACATCTGCATCCGTGGCGATTACGATATTGTTATAGCGCAAATGCTCCATGGATTCCTCAATGTTCAAGGCCGCTTGTAAAAGATTGAATTCTTCGTTTTCATAAACGATTTTCTTTGACATGCCATACGAATTCAAAGGCTTTCCACGCAGACTAAAAACGGCTTGCGTATTTACGTCACGGCTTTTTGTGATCGAACCTGAAGCAGAATCCCCCTCTGTGATGAACAAGGTACTTTCTAGACTTCTATCATTTTTGGTATCTCCCAAGTGCACACGACAGTCTCGTAACTTCTTGTTATGTAAACTTGCCTTCTTGGCACGATCCTTTGCCAATTTACGAATTCCCGACAGTTCTTTCCGTTCCCGCTCGGCTTGCATAATTTTACGCTGTAAGGCTTCTGCAACTTCAGCATTCTTATGTAAATAGTTATCGAGGTATTTCCCGACAAAGTCATTGATAAAGGTGCGTACCGTGGGTAATTTACCGCCCATATCGGTAGAACCCAACTTCGTTTTCGTCTGACTTTCAAAAACAGGCTCCATCACTTTGATGGAAATCGCGGAAATTATCGATTTACGAATATCGGAAGGGTCATAATTTTTTCCGTAAAACTCACGTATCGTCTTGACAAGGGCTTCTCGAAAAGCAGTCTGATGTGTCCCCCCCTGTGTGGTGTTCTGACCATTTACAAACGAGTGGTACTCTTCACTGTACTGGGTCTTACTATGGGTGATGGCTATTTCTATGTCATCTCCTTTTAAATGGATAACAGGATACAGAAAATCATCGACATTGTTGTTGTCCTCCAGTAAATCCTTCAATCCGTTTTCCGAGTGAAATTTTTCACCGTTGAAATCAATGGTCAATCCCAGATTCAAATACACATAATTTTTGAGCATTCGCTCTATGTATTCATTGCGGTACTTATATTTTTTGAAAATGGTTTCATCCGGGATAAAACTGACCTTAGTACCTTTTCGTTGTGAGGTTGCTAAAGGGCCTTCTTCTTTGATCAAATTCCCCTGGCTAAACTCGGCCGTTTTTATTTTGTTCTCTCTCGATGATTGAACCTCAAAAAAGCTGGAAAGGGCATTCACTGCCTTTGTACCCACCCCGTTCAATCCCACTGATTTTTTGAACGCCCGAGAATCGTATTTACCACCAGTATTCATTTTGGATACCACATCCACGACTTTCCCCAAAGGAATACCTCGCCCGTAATCACGGACTTTCACCAATTTATCCTTAATGCGGATTTCAATGGTCTTTCCGGCTCCCATGACAAACTCATCGATACAGTTGTCAATAGTTTCCTTTAGCAAAATATAGATGCCATCATCCGCTGAAGAACCATCACCCAATTTGCCTATATACATACCAGGACGCATGCGAATATGCTCTTTCCAATCGAGGGAACGAATGTTATCTTCCGTATACTGGGTGTTTTCTGCCATTTTTAGGGAGTATTAAGAGCCTGTTTTGGAATATGCGATTGGAATTTTTAGAGTCAATTTTTGATGCAGTTTGAGGCAAAATTTTTAAGCACAGCCCCGCTACTTTTTACAATTTTAACGAAGTAATGCACAAAAAGTGGCATAAAAAAATAATTAACGTGTTCTAAGATAGGCGCTACGCTAGGTTTGCTAAGATAAGATTACTTCAAAAAAAATGAAACCCCTAGGTTATAAAGTAATTAACAATGGAAACGGGGTTTTGTTGATAGTTCGAACACGTACTCCAAAAGGGAGTGTTTTGTGCCCATACCGTTTAGTTCAAGATTATTGAGAGCAATTGCCAGCATCAATTTCTTCTAAAGTGGGGTTGTAAGCGTTTCGAGAAACATCATAACCAGAAACACCGTTTGAAGAAATAAGATTATTCAATCCACAAAAATCTACTAAGACTTCGTTTAAGAATATAGTAATGCCACTACCCACTGATGATAATTTAGAAAATCCGTCAATTTCTACAAGAGAATTATTTCTTTCTATACTTAATTTATTATCTATGGAGACCAAGCTCTCAAACTTTCCAGTAGATAATAAAAGTGGATTAATTTCAATTTCCAAATTGCCTTTTATAGAATCTAACATTTCAAAACCATCAATAGTAACGAGTTCCTTGTTGTTGTATATCGAAAGTGTAGACTCAATGGATACAAGGTTGTTAAAGCCATTGATAGACTCTAGATTAGGGTTACGTTCAATGATCAAATTACCACTACCTATAGATTTTAACTTATTAAATCTATTTAAAACCAATATGCTAGGATTATTCATAATCCAAAAGTGAGAACCTATCGATTCTAGATTATCCAAACCGCTTAAATCTGAGAGCACTTCATTCCCAGAAATTTCTAAAACAGCAGCTACGTCCGTAACACCAATTAATGAGTCAATTTCTTCAAGGCCATCATTGTTTTGAATTATAACTCCGCTAGTAAATGCAGTTATCCCTTCTAGTCCATTTAAGTTCAATAATTTGTTGTTGTCTAAAAGAACCAAGCTTCCAGCTGAAGTCAGACCTCGAAAACCCGTAATACTTGAGAGTTTAGGGTTCTCAATTATGTTTATGCTATTTAAATGAGTTATTGAGCTTAACGCATCGATATCCTCTAAAAAATCGTTTTTGTTAATATTAATTGCCTCTTCGACTAATGATAGTTTACCGAGACCATCAATATTTGTCAATTTCGTTTGATTTATGACCCATAATGTTCCACTAACCTTTGTTAAAGAATTTAAACCTTCTAGATTTAGTATCGGATCTTCTGAAGTTCCAGTGACAAAAAGAGTGCCATTGATTTCGGTGTAATTCATCCTTCCAAAATCATCTACATCCTTCTGAGTTACCAAAGTGATATCTCCCTGAAAAATCTTTGCTTCTGGCTCAGGTTCTAAAGTCAATATACTAATTTCATTTCCATATGCCGTGCCCTCACTATTAGTTGCATAAGACCTTAAATAGTAGGTGGTATTTTGTTCTAAACCTTCCAGTGAACTACTGAATTCTCCTTTGCCGGTCGAGTTGGTTGTTTTGTTATCAGAAATAGTCGGTCCTGTCGAAGTACTCCAACAAACCCCTCTTGCTGTTACTGAGGCTCCACCATCATCAGTAATATTTCCACCAGAGATAGCAGAAACCTCTGTTATATCTGAAGCTGTGGTAGTTGTTAGCGTGGGTAGGGAAAACTGCTCCTGAGGTAGCTCTGTTGGCGATTCTGAATCTGAACAACCGGTAATCAGAAGAAAGAATAAAATTGAGGGAACAAAATATTTTATGGTCATATAAATATTAGTAGGTTAGGTTTCGCCGTCAAAAAGATAGTGAATTACTACAGCTTGAACAATTTGAAGACGACCAGAGGCGAATTAAAAGGTTGAAAGTGTCTTAGGCCTTTTTCCTAGAAACCAAAGTAACTCCAGCAATGACCACAAACATTCCGAAAACCTGTAAGTAGGTGATGCGTTCGTCCAAAAAGAAAAACGCCAAGATAATGGTAGAGACCGGCCCCAGACTTCCAAAAATAGAAAAGGTCGAGGCTCCCAATCGTTTGATTGCCGAGGACACCAAAAAAGACGGTATCAAAGTTGAAAATAGCGCCATGGCCAAACCTAAATAATAGACCTCCTTTGGGTAATTGAATAGCTTAAAGTCAGCTATGACCGTATAATGCACAAGGATACAAAGGGTTGATATGATCATGGCATAAGCGGTAAATCGAAGTACCCCGAATTTGGGAATCAGCCAACCGCTGCCCACTAGATAAGCTGCATACGTGAAGGCACTGAGAAAAATCAAAAATCCACCCCAATAGACCGTGTCCCCTGAAATACCGATTTCGTCCCAGAATGTAATCAGAACGCCCAAATAGGTAATAAGAATCGCCAAAAATTGATTTCGAGCAAGTCTCTTTTTGAAGAATAGCCAAGAAAGCAATACTACAATAGTCGGATATATAAAAAGGATGATTCGCTCTAAGCCTGCCTTTAAATATCGCAAGCCCATGAAGTCAAAAAGGCTCGCCAAATAGTAACCGAGAAAACCGAAAAGAAATAACCACAGGTAGTCTTTCGATTTGATCTTCTGAGGCCCGTTCGGTTTCGTGTAAATGGCAATAACCACATAGAACGGCAAAGCAAAACCCATTCGAAATAAAAGCAAGGTTAAATGGTCTACATTATACGTGTACGCAAGTTTGACCATCACGGCTTTTGCAGAAAAGAGGATAATCCCTAGGATCGCAAAAAGTATTCCGATGCCAGAATTGGACCATTTCTTGAACATCAAACGAAAATACCATTCAATAGAAAATTAAAATGTGAATTCGTTGACGGAATACGAAGTTCAACCTCAACTCTAGGCAAGTTCACTATACATTAAAGCGGAAATGCATCACATCACCATCTTTTACAATATATTCTTTCCCCTCAACACGCATTTTACCCGCCTCCTTTACTTTGGCTTCGCTACCATAGGTCACATAGTCTTCATACGCAATGACCTCAGCTCGAATAAAGCCTTTCTCAAAATCGGTATGAATAACTCCCGCTGCTTGGGGAGCAGTCGCACCCATGGGAATCGTCCAAGCTCTTACTTCTTTTACACCCGCTGTAAAATAGGTTTCTAAATTCAGTAACTTATAGGCACCCCGAATCAATTTTGCGGATCCCGGTTCGGAAAGTCCTAGGTCTTCCAAGAACATTTGGCGTTCGTCATACGTTTCCAACTCGGTGATATCAGCTTCTGTGCCCACAGCTAAAACAATGACTTCGGCATTCTCGTCAGCAACTGCAGCTCTCACTTTGTCTACATATTCGTTACCAGTTACCGCAGCATCCTCATCAACATTGCATACATACATAACCGGTTTATCGGTTATGAATTGTAATAGGTTGACATACTCCTTTCTATCGTCTTTGGAAATGTCAATTGCTCTTACGGATATACCAGCTTCCAAGCCGTTCTTGATGGCCGAAAGTACCGCCTCCTCTTTTTGCGCTTCTTTATTTCCGGTTTTGGCAGCGCGCTTCACTTTGTCCAATTTCTTCTCAACGGTTTCCAAATCTTTTAGCTGAAGCTCCATATCAATGGTCTCCTTATCACGAACGGGATCTATAGAACCATCAACATGCACGATATTGTCATTGTCAAAACAGCGCAGTACATGAAGAATGGCATCCGTTTCTCGAATGTTACCTAAAAACTGATTTCCAAGACCTTCACCTTTACTGGCACCCTTGACCAAGCCTGCAATATCAACAATTTCAACTGTTGCGGGAATGACTCTTTCAGGCGCTACCAATTCTTCCAACTTCTCTATTCGCGTATCGGGTACATTGACCACGCCGATATTCGGTTCTATGGTACAAAACGGGAAGTTAGCACTCTGTGCCTTTGCATTGGACAAACAATTAAAAAGGGTGGATTTTCCAACATTGGGTAATCCGACGATACCTGCTTTCATGAATAGCTGCTTTATTGTCATTCCCGCGAAGGCGAGAATAATTCTAGTCTTATTAAAGGTATTCGACTAGACTTTTTATTCGGGCGCAAAGATAGTTGTTTGCATCAAATCTATATCATTTGTCCAGCATCAAAATCTAGCCATGCATATCGTGAAATTTACGAGTAGCTCTCCAATTTTTTAATTTTAAACTTTTTTCAATGAATTAATTAAATCCCTGTATTAACTTTAACGAAAAAGCCTTAGAATTAACGAATCACTAAATTTTAACATTTATTTAATAATAATAAGATATATTTGGAAATCCCTCAAACACTTTCATGGACAATTTTTCGGAAAAAACGATATGGCAATTATTTGTCGAGGGGGATGTCAATGCTTTTTCCACACTTTTTAAAACCAACTACAATCAGCTTCATAATTACGGTTTGAAAATTTCAGGAAATTCCGCCCTTACTGAAGATTGCCTTCAAAGCTTCTTTGTCTATTTATATGATAACCGTAAAAATCTGGGGACTATAGTTCACATAAAATCATACCTCTTTGTTTCCTTTCGAAGGGCACTTCTAAAAAATTTGAAACAAGAACGAAAATTCACCACATACCAGGAAGT
>JARFRH010000168.1 GCA_029287355.1 Maribacter sp.
CGGCAGCGTCAGATGTGTATAAGAGACAGGCGGTAGTTGCCGGATTTACTTTTACCCTCAATGCCGATACGGGCACGGCAACATTTACAAATACATCTAAAAATGCCAATACATATGCTTGGGCTTTTGGGGATGGCAATACGTCTACTGAAACAAATCCAGTAAAAACTTTTACCGATGGCGCCTATACGGTAAGCTTGAAAGCGTCCAATAACGCAGGGGCTTCAGATACTTTTGAAGATGATATCACCATTGCCATTCCAACAGATGGCGTAGATGGGGGAGATGGTACAGATGATCCATGTACAGAAGAAACAACGCAATCATTAAGTGCAGTAGACTTTAATTTGACTTTTCAAACGGATCCATCAGCCAGTATTGGCTCTTTTGATGCAGGTTTTAGCTGGATTACGAATCCAGATTCTGTAAATGATGTAAATGCTTCATGTAAAGTGGGCCAAATAGAGCGAACTAGCAATAACCCCTTCGCAAATAACCAAATTGAGCTAGATGCCAAATTGGATTTTAATGCGAATGGCGGTTTTACAATGAAAGTTTGGTCTCCCACAGTTGGCACGAATGTCTTGGTCAAATTGGAAGATAAGGCGGATGCAGGATCTTTTGTAGAAATTTCAGCCGTAACTACTGTAGCTAGCGCATGGGAAGAATTGACTTTTCCTGTTGCAAGTAGCGAAAGTGGAAAATACGATTTGATTATCTTGTTTTTCGAGTTGAATACCGATACCGCAGAGACGTATTACATCGATGACTTCGCCCTTTATGAGTGTACCGTTGATTGTGGTGGTGGTGTAGATGGTGGCGATGGCACCGATGAAGATAACTTGATCACCAATGGTGGTTTTGAAACAGGCGATAGTTCCGGTTGGGACTTGGCCGGAGCTGCTAATAATGGCACCTTCGAAGTGAGTGCTGAAGCAGCTAGATGTGATGATTTTGGAGCTAGTATAGGAGCAGATGTTGATGCTGCCGGTGGTGGCGCTACATTACAGGTAATCAGACAAGCCAATATTGGTGTTGGTACCGTTACGCCGAATAGTGATATTACGATATCGTTTGACTTAAAAGGATCATTAGCTGGCGCCGGCGGGGTATTTATAGCTGAATTTTTCTCAGAAGGTGCGGCCGGTGTTTCCAAGACGGAAATTTTAGGAGGAGCGCCGCTTTCCCCAACAGATACTTGGGTAAGATATTCGTTTACCACTACTACGGGTAGCGATGTCAGTTCAGGGGTTACCTTGCAGTTGAAGTCAGAGTGTGGCCCAGTTGGTGGTTGTGCGGTTGAAGCATTTATCGACAATGTATATGTTGCCGTTGGAACCGATAGTGGACCAGCATGTAACGGTAGTGATACTGGTGGAACTGGTGGAACTGGTGGAACAGGCGGAGGTAATACTGGTGGTGGCACCGGAACTGGTGACGAGTTGAGCGTAAACGGTGATTTTGAAACCGGCGATACTTCAGGTTGGACCTTGTTCGTAGATACGGTGGGCGCTTCTTTTGAAGCTACAAATGTCGAAGCTAATGGCGGTACTTTTTCCGGTAATCTTTTGGCCGATTTTGAAGCTGGTACTGGTGGACCAGTCGATGCTGTAGTGAAGCAGGCGAACCTTTTGGTCGGTACAGCCACTCCAAATACCGCATACGTCGTTTCTTTCGATTTAAAAGGAACGGCTACCGATGGCGGCGTATTTTTTGCGGAGTTTTTCTCCGAGTTAGATGGGGGAGGTACATCCAAAGCTGAAATTCTTAGTGGAGGTCCAATTTTTCCTACGGATACTTGGACGACATACACTTTTACGGTAACCACGGGCGCTGACGTTTCTGGCGGCATAACACTTCAGATGAAGTCTTCATGTGGTCCAGTGCCAAATTGTATTGTTGATGCCTACTTCGATAATGTGTCCATAAAACTGGCTGAATAAGATAGTAACGGATCGACCAGCTGACTGGTTACATATTGTTAGTTTTTGCGAGGGGGTATTTCTATACCCCCTTTGCAAATAAATGAGGTTGTGATTTTGAGTGAAAGATTATGCAAAAGATAAATAAGAAGCGCTTTGCTGATATGGTCATTTTGAACATTGTACTTTTTTTAATGATGTCTTCGTGTTCCAGTGATACCGTTGTTGATGAGCCAGTGGAATCCGATATTCTTCCGACGAATCTGTCTTGGTCTATCAAGGTCGTTGGGTCGAGTGCGAATACTCCCAACGGAGATGGTACTGGGGTAATCCAGTGCAAGGCATCCGCTAAAAATGCAGTGCGCTATGGGTTCAAGTTTGATGACGAAGCAGAATTGGAAAACACTTCGGGCGAATTGGAGCATAGGTTCAAAAAAAATGGTGTTCATAACTATACCGTACGGGTTTCGGCCTATTCAAGTACGGGTAACATAATTAGTATATCCGAGATCGTTCAAGTGCTCGTGGGCGAGTTAGATGGGCAAGCACAGGGACCCGGTCTGATTTGGGCTGATGAGTTTAATATCGATGGCCCTATAGCCGCCGATAAATGGCTTGCGGAGACAGTTCCACCCAATAATGGAAGTTGGTTTAACCAAGAACAACAGCACTATACCGATAGAATGGATAATGCTTTTGTCTCTAATGGAACCTTAAAAATTGTGGCTAAAAAGGAAGTATATACTGCCTTCAATTCAACCAAAAACTACACCTCTGCGCGATTGAACTCCACATTTGCATTTACCTATGGGCGAATTGAAGTAAGAGCCAAACTGCCGGAAGGTGGTGGTACCTGGCCCGCAATTTGGACTTTGGGTTCTAACCTCAACACAGTTGGTTGGCCATTTTGTGGCGAGATTGACATTATGGAACATGTAGGCAATAAAATAGGAGCTATTTCTAGTGCCTTACATACGCCATCAAGCAATGGGAATACCATAAATATTGGTCGCATTGACATTGCTGATGCCACCTCGGAATTTCATGTTTATGCCGTTGACTGGTCAGCGGATAAAATGGATTTCTATGTAGATGACACTCTTTTCTACACGTACAACCCTACAAGCAAAAATAGTGCTACTTGGCCCTTTGATGCGAATCAGTTTATCTTGTTGAATATAGCCATGGGAGGAACCCTTGGCGGTGATATAGCTCCTGATTTTAATCAGGGTACCATGGAAATCGATTACGTAAGAGTGTACCAAGAAACGGAATGAGGAGCCATGAATGGGAAATAGCCTAGTTGCTATACAGTGTCGTGAGGAAGTAGCTTTGGAAGACGACATATTTTTTTAGGAAAAGTGCCCGTTCGATTAAAATAGGTATCGCGGGTGATTCATCGGGAGCCTCGTATAAAAGCTATTTGTAGCCGATACTATTTGAATAAAAAGGAATAACAGTAGTAAAACGATGGGAAAAGATTGCTTTTAGGATGATTTATTGGCCAGCTTTTTTTAGTTTTTACGCTTAATAAAAATAGGAAAGTAAGAGTAATGATGGGTAAGGATATTTATATAGGGAATTCAAAGACATTTTCAAGCCATAATGACATCACCGGCAAGTTAATTACCCTCGAAAACGAGGAGTATTATAAAATTTCAAATGTCGATGCCATGCGACCCTTCTTCATGAGCGTCGTTAGCGACTCCAACCATTGGATGTTCATCTCCAGTAATGGTGGATTGACGGCAGGAAGAAAAGATTCCGGATTCGCCTTGTTTCCCTATTATACCGATGATAAGATTACCGAGGGGGCGGATATCACGGGAAGCAAGACCATTTTACGTATTGACCAAGCTGGTAAGACGCAATTATGGGAACCGTTTTCGGATAGGTATGTAGGTATGTATAGGACGACCAGAAACCTCTATAAAAACAGCTATGGTAACAAGGTGATTTTCGAAGAAATCAATGAAGATCTCGGGTTAACCTTTCGGTATCAATGGAGTACAAGTGATCAGTATGGTTTTGTGAAAAGATCCACCTTAGTGAATACCTCCTCAAAAGAAATTCAGGTAACCGTTCTCGACGGCATACAAAACTTAATGCCTTTTGGCGTAGATACTGGTTTACAGGCGACCAGCAGTAATCTTGTAGACGCCTACAAGAAAAATGAATTGGAGACGGAAGTAGGGTTGGGTATTTATGCCTTAAGCGCTATAATCGTTGATAAGGCAGAACCTAGTGAGGCCTTGAAAGCGACTACAGTGTGGTCTTTAGGAATGAACAAACCAAGATACCTCGTTTCCTCTTTACAGTTGAATGATTTTAGAAAAGGAAAAGAACTCACTCAAGAAGTGGACATTAGGGCTGAAAAGGGCGCTTATTTTATCGTTTCCGAGGTGCGTTTGGAAAGTGATTCGGAAAAGCATTGGATGATTATTGCCGATGTGAATCAATCCATCAATTCCATTGTTGGGATTTCAGAAAAAATAAAGGGCGACAGTGACCTGACCGCTTCGGTTTTGGATGATATTGAATTGGGCACACAGCACTTGCTGGAGTTAAATAGTGCAGCTGATGGTATGCAATTGACCGCCGACCCCCTTAGAAATATGAGACACTTCGCGAATACTCTTTTCAACATCATGCGCGGTGGTATTTTTGATGAGAATTACCAGATTGACAAGGCAGATTTTGTCAAGTATATCGAAAAGGCGAATAAGGAGGTCTTCAAGCATAAAGAAAACCTGCTCCATGAGTTACCTGATTTATTTTCCTTGGAACACCTAAGAACTGCTTGTAACGGTCTTGAAGATAGCGATGGGGATACTAATTTTAAACGCCTTCTTTTTGAATATTTGCCTTTGAAATTCAGTCGAAGACATGGTGATCCGAGTAGGCCATGGAATAAATTCTCTATAAACACACGAAATGAAGACGGCTCTAAAATTCTTGACTATCAAGGAAATTGGAGGGATATTTTTCAAAATTGGGAAGCTTTGGCGCATTCCTATCCAGAGTTTATGGAAAACATGATCCATAAATTTCTGAACGCAACGACTTTCGATGGTTATAATCCCTATCGGGTTACGAAAGATGGCTTTGATTGGGAAACTATTGAACCAGATGACCCATGGTCATATATCGGTTATTGGGGGGATCATCAAATCATCTATCTCCTAAAATTTTTGGAGTTTATTGAAAAGCATTCGCCATCTGCCTTAAGCGACTATTTTGACCAAGATATTTTTGTATACGCCAATGTGCCCTACAAGATTAAAAGCTATGCTGACATCATAAGAAACCCAAAAGATACTATAGTGCTTGATACGGTATCTGAAAACGATATCCATCAGAAAAGAAATGCATTGGGTGCGGACGGTGGATTATTAGGTGATAGAAATCACCGTATTTACAAGGTAAACCTCATAGAAAAATTACTTGCTACTGTATTGGCAAAAATGTCAAACTTCATTCCCGAAGGCGGTATTTGGATGAATACACAACGACCGGAATGGAACGATGCGAATAATGCCCTGGTCGGCAATGGTGTCTCGATGGTCACCTTATACTACCTCAGGAGATTCTTGAATTTCTTCGAGGATAGTATTCAAAATTCGGAAGTCAAGAGCATAGACCTCTCCATCGAATTGGTTGCTTTCTTCGATGGAATTCTTAAAACCTTAAATGAGAACGCACAAATTCTCTCTGGAACGATTTCGGATGTGGACAGAAAAACCGTTCTAGATGGTTTGGGAAATGCAGGTAGCGAATACAGAACCGCTATTTACAAAGATGGTTTTAGTGCCGATAAGGCCAACATTTCGCAAAAAGACCTATTGCAATTCTTGTCCATTTCAAAACAGTATTTAGATCATTCGATAGCGGTAAATCAAAGAGACGATAAATTGTTCCACGCCTACAATTTGATGACAGTGGAAAACGACTCTGAAGTTTCCATTGCACACCTGTCGGAAATGCTCGAAGGCCAGGTCGCAGTCTTAAGTTCGGGCTATCTATCAGGTGAAAAATCCTTGGAAGTTTTAAATGCCTTGAAAGACAGCGCCTTGTTTAGACCGGACCAATACAGTTACCTTTTGTACCCGAACAAACAACTGGCAAGGTTTACCGAAAAGAACAACATTCCAAGCGACAAAATCGAAAGTTCTGAATTGGTACAACTACTATTGAAGAAGGGTAATCAGACTATTGTTGAAAAAGATGTAACCGGTAGGTATCACTTTAACGGTAATTTCAACAATGCCGATAGTGTCAAGAGGGCATTGTCACGATTGCCGAAGGAACACTATGGAAAACTTGTTGAAAAAGACACCGACCTCATATTGGAAATCTTTGAGGATAACTTCGACCACAAATCTTTTACAGGCAGATCGGGTACCTTTTATGGGTATGAGGGTCTAGGTTCCATTTATTGGCACATGGTCTCCAAATTGCTCTTAAGTGTACAGGAAACATGCTTGAATTCCATTGAAAATAGCGAAAGTGATGTCGTAATCGGTGGGCTTTTAGACCACTATTATGAAATAAATGCGGGTATTGGTGTTCATAAGTCCCCGGAGCTATACGGAGCGTTTCCAACAGATCCTTATTCCCATACACCTGGAGGAAAAGGAGCACAGCAGCCTGGAATGACAGGACAGGTGAAAGAAGACATTCTTTGCAGGTTTGGGGAATTAGGCGTATTCGTATCCCACGGAAGTTTGGCATTTAAGCCGCACCTTTTGCTCAAAGAAGAGTTTTTAAAAGAACCAATGACCTTCGAATATAGAACTATTGATAAACAGGTCAAACAGATTGAATTAGAAGAAGGGGCCCTTGCCTTTACCTATTGTCAAGTTCCTATCGTATACAAATTGTCCGCTAAAAAAGGACTAAGGGTTACCTTGGCAAATGAGAAGATTGTAGAATTTGATTCAAGCCAACTTGATGCCAATACCAGTAGCAAGGTTTTTAAAAGAACTGGTGAAATAAAACAAATCACGGTATATGTAAACAAATGACGGTTTGTCAAAACGGTTGACCAATTCCCAAATCCTTTATTAGTGACAAAGATGCTATGATGGAAGATGTTTGAACACCGGCGGCAATCAATAACACAAAAACCGAGTAAATTATATTTAGAGTTACAACGAATCATAGAACCATAAAGAATACCAACTAAAAACCAAGAAAATGAAAAATACAGCAACAGTTCGCGGAGCTAAAGTACCTATGGGACAAAAAATCGCTTTCGGGCTAGGCATGTTTGCGAACCAGATGTTTCCCGCCATTTTGGGCATATTTATGGTGGTGTTGGTTCAAGATTTAGGCTTTCCCGGATGGATGTGGGGTGTTCTGTTTTTCTTGCCACGCGTATTCGATTCGATTACAGACCCAATTATGGGCTTTATATCCGACAACACAAAATCGAAATGGGGTAGACGCAGGCATTACGTATTCTTAGGTGCTGTTATCATGGGAGTCTCATTTGTGATCATGTGGCAATTGTATCGTGAAAATGGTTTGGATTATAATTTCATCTATTTCTTGCTTTGGTCTTTTGTGTTCTATTTAGGGCTGACCATTTTTAGCGTGCCATACGTGGCCATGGGATATGAAATGAGCAATGATTTTCATGAACGTACGGATATTATGGCCATTGCACAATGGATTGGACAATGGGCCTGGGTTATTGCGCCATGGTTTTGGGTATTCATGTATGACCAAGATTGGTTTCCATCGGCAGAAGTGGCTACAAGGGAACTTGCCCTATGGGTAGGTATGGCATGCATGGTTTTTGCAATGGTACCTGCAATTTTTATAAAAAGCGAATCAACAAAAAATGCGGATTACGCCCCTTTGAACTTCAAAACCATTGGGGGTAGTTTAAAAAAGATTATTGAAGGTTTTAAAGAAGCATTCCAATCAAGACCATTTAGACAATTGTGTATTGCTACATTTTTCATTTACAATACCTTTTACACGATTGCTAGCTTTTCATTTTTCATAGTGGTATATTATTTATTTAATGGAGATGCAGGAGCAGCGGGTATTTGGCCCACACTTTTCGGTAGTGTAGGGGCTTTGGCAACGACTTTTATCGTAATACCCATTATTACGAGTATGTCTAAAAAGTTAGGAAAAAAGAAGGCCTTTATCATCTCTCAGTCCATTTCTATATTGGGATACATTTTACTTTGGTTCCTCTTTATCCCTGGAAAACCATACATGTTTTTGATTGCCTTACCGTTTTTCTCTTTTGGTATTGGAAGTCTTTTCACATTAATGATGTCTATGACCGCCGATGTCATTGACTTGGATGAATTAAACTCAGGACAACGACGAGAAGGAGTTTTCGGGGCTATCTATTGGTGGATGGTCAAGTTCGGTTTTGCAATAGCTGGTTTATTGACCGGTACGATTATGTCAGTCGTAGGTTTTAGTCCAGATGCAGTCACGCAGCCCGAAGGTGCAATTATGGGGCTGAGAGTATTCTATTCCGGCTTTCCCATTATAGGAACGCTAATTGCCATTTATGTCATGTGGAATTATGATCTTACCGAAAAAAGAGCCAATGAAATTGGTGCTGAACTAGCGAAACGTAAAGAAGAAGCTCTTCATCACGGGCTTTCAGATAAACATAGTCATCTAATCAATCCAGTAGTCGTTCGGAAATAATCATACACAGAGCATGCATCACACTAAACGAAGAACAATTATCTAAGGTTGAAATCAAGAACCTGATGACCGTGATTTGGTTTATCCGAGTAGTCAAACGTACACATCAGTTTTTTGATATAGTGCAATAATGTATGTGATTACTGAATTGTGCCCTATACAACATCCTATCTTTCCGGCAGGTCGATTCATTTGGGCTACAGCCAGATTGAATGCTGATCTTGGATCTATGTTCCATAAATTGGCCATTGTTCCTGGGATTGGAGCTATACTTTTTATCAATAAAGTAAATTCTCAAATTAGAATAGCGTTAAAAAGCAGTCGTATGTTACATCAACTACTGTTCCCCTCGCTTTATAGACCTCAACATTACCCAATCATTTGCAATTTTTGTTGCTACACAAAGTAATGTAGCGCCATTTTCACAAAATACCAATTGTAAGATTTTACATCGGTTTTTGTATTGAGATTTGAATAATAACAGCTTATTGTGCAATTCATCGATCATTTTCGAATTGGCTCAAATCCCATCTATTCCTGTATAGTTTGTTTATAGTCCAATCTCGTGATAATCAACTTCTTTGGGTTAGATTAGCAATGTTGCATAAAATTAAATCAGAAGATCCGATTGTATCTCGAAAATCTGAATTTTTCATTTTAATATATCTATCCAAATTTGAGATTAACACCCACAAATAAAATAGTACAATTTAAAGATATAAGGCAAGGATTCTATTTAAGCTATTCATTTTGAATACTGAACTTTATACTTGGATTTATTAAGAAAAACCAAAATAAGCTTATGTCCCCCATATTTGACATTTTATCCTTTAATCATATTTTGGCTTTAGCATCAGTCGTGGTTACATTTTTAATAAGCTTTAGAATGTATCCTGTAATTATCTATATTTCACAAAAAAAGAGACTGATGGAAAGTATTGGTGAGCGTAATTCCCATAGCGTAGAAACACCTTCATTAGGAGGAGTTGGCTTGTTTGTAGCTTTTTCCTTAGCCCTAATTTTGTTGGGAATGATTTCTGGGTTGGACCAAATGAACCTTATTAAATTATTATCGGTATTGGCTGCTACGATCATCCTTCTTTTTTTGGGCATCAAGTATGATTTAATAGTGTTAGCGCCTAAGCAAAAATTTCTGGGTCAATTATTTTCCGCTTGTATTGTCATCTTTATGACAGATATTAGAATAGATAATTTTAACGGATTGTTAGGAATCACCGAGCTACCTTATATCGTTTCTGTGATATTTACACTCTTTGTTTTTATTCTTGTTATCAATGCCTATAATTTAATTGACGGCATTGATGGTTTGGCCGGTAGCTTGGCTATAATCGCTAGTGTATCATTTGGCATTTTCTTCTTATTAAATGACCGACCTTTGTTGTTGTTAGTGTCTTTTGCATTATCGGGAGCTTTGTTGGGGTTTTTGCGCTACAACCTATCTGATAAGCTGAAGTTATTTATGGGAGATTCAGGCTCATTGTTTATCGGTTATTTATTGGCATATCAGGGCGTAAGTTTTTTGCATGTGAATGAATCTTCGACTGTGGTATTTAACATAATGAATGCTCCTGTGTTGCTTTTAGCAATATTATCATTTCCCTTATTAGATACACTTAGGGTTTTTGCTATCAGGATCAAGGAAAAGAGGAGCCCGTTTACAGCTGATCGAAATCATATTCACCATCGTCTCTTGGATATTGGATGCACACATAAACAAGCGACCTTAGCGATTTCTACGGGGTCTATTTTGGTTATAGCCTCAACATTGGTATTCGGCAGCTTAAACATAAATGTGCAGTTGCTTTTTGTCTTAATTATTGGAGTGTCATTATACCTATCTCCTTTTTTAATTTCTTTAAAACCGGATGCTGCGACAATAGCTCAAAATAATTAGGTGTACATGGAGTCAATGGATTTGAAGGAGTTAGAACATCAGGTGAAACTTCGTAATAATTTGCTTTCAAAGAAGCTTACTTATAATGGTGAGTTTATTGTTGAGAATCCACTTATCATTATGGATGACTACGTAGTATCCGGTGATAAGATAAAAATTGTACCAACCCATGGGTTTGCAAATAAAAAAGCTAAGAACATGGAAAAACTTACATCCGTGAAAAAAAAGCCTCAAAATGCTGATAGTAATTAAAATCCAAAACAATTATAGATAGGTAGACGGGGCCATTCATTTCTTGTTTGGATTAATACCTCTAAAATCCTTTCATCTAAATTAAAATCAACTATTTTTTGGTAAAGTAAAATCTTACTAAGTATTAATAGTAACATATTGACCATCTTTTAATGTAAGTCCTTTATGAATAAGATAATATTTTTTGAGTTAAATGAGGTACCAATCAAGGTCTTTGATTATTACAGGAAGATGAGACCTAATTCTTGGATAGCAATTAACTATCCAAAGTTTAAAAAATATGAAACAACCACCGAAAACAAAGGGCATCTTTCCCCATGGAATACCTGGCCTACATTGCACCGTGGTGTTCCAAGCGACAAACATTATGTTTCAGACTTCAATCAGAATCTGAGCGAGGTAGACAAGGAATATCCGCCAATTTGGGACATTTTATCCAGTAATGGAATAAAAACCGGGGTTTTTGGTTCGCTTCATTCGCAGGCAGTCCCTTTGAGCATTAAAAATTATGATTTCTTTGTTCCTGATGTATTTGCACCAAACCATGAATGCTTTCCTAAAGACGTGGAGTTTTTTCAAAAAATCAATCTCAACCTATCTCGTAAGTCTGGACGTAATATTGATAATTCTCTGCCCTACAGTGAAATCTTGAATGGTTTATTGCATATCAGAAATCTAGGTTTAAAGTTAGATACCATGTCTAGTGTGGCCAAACAATTAATAGAAGAAAAAATTAATCCATGGAAAAATGTACGAAGAAGAACATATCAAACCGTTTTATCATTTGATGTATTTTACAAATTGCTAAATGATAAAAAGCCTGATTTTGTGACATTTTTTACGAATCATGTAGCATCAAGTATGCACAGATATTGGGCAGCTCTTTTTCCAAACGAATATGAAAACCTGGAATATGATGATGCATGGATAAACACCTATAGCAATGAAATACTATTCACTATGGATCATACAGATCGTATGCTGAAAAAAATATCAGATTTTATAGATAAAAACGAAGATTATAAACTTGTAATCACATCCAGAATGGGTCAAGAGTCGATTTAGTGCGAGCCAATTGATACTCAAATAGTAATAGTGGATAATGAGAAGTTTATGAACATGCTTGGGCTACAGAATGCTGATGATTATAAGGTCATGCCTGCAATGGTCCCTCAGTTTAACTTTTTTGTTACCGAAGAAAAAACTCCAATATTTGAAGAAAGTCTAAAAAAATTATCGATCAATGGCGAGGTAGTTACTTATAGAAAGAAAGATAAAAATTATTTTTCTATTGACCTTATTTATTTAAATCTCCAAGAAGTAACAATTAATGTAGGCAACACATATCTGAGCATTGACGCAAGTGGGCTTAAAAATATTATTATAGATGATAAATCTTCGGCTACGGCTTATCATATTCCTGAAGGACATCTGTTTTCTTATCACCCAAAAAACACAGTATCGGATTTCAATACAGAGCAATTACCGACCTGTGATATTGTGCCCATATTAATGAATAATTATGGAATAAAAAGAAAAGATTATATGAACCAAACATCATATAGCAATTTGTAAAAATAATGTTTTGCAAAGTACTTAAAACCACAATGTCAATAGGCCTCTATTCTAGATCTGTCTCTTATACACA
>JARFRH010000223.1 GCA_029287355.1 Maribacter sp.
GGTCTCTACAATGGGGATAATCCATCTTAAACCCGGTTGCAATGTTGTAATATATTTTCCAAAACGGAATTTTAGGGCTCTTTTGTATTCAAAGATAACACGTAGTCCTGATAATAGAAATAAAAGTAAAATGACGGAAAATAAGAATACTGGGTTCATATCTTTTTAATTTTTTGTTTTGGAAGTGTTTTTGATGTGGGCGAAATCTATTGATAATGTATGTAAAAGTCTTATAATGAGAATATAAACTGTAGTTTAAAGTTGCAAAATTACCTTTTGGGAATAAAATAAAAGACCTTCCAATTTCATGGTTTGCAAACAAAATCAATTGACCTGATAAAATGCAGTTGTACTCCCTTTTAATAATTTAATTTAATTGTTTTTACGTTTTAGGTATATCGTCACATTTAAAAATACGAACCAAGTCAGAAAAAGTATAAAAGTTATCTTTTGGATAAGAGGAAGAAATTCAATGAACGACCCGGTCTCATAGCTGTAATAGTTGAATAAAAAAACTACTAAACATAAAATTCCCAAACCAAATAGGCCGTAATACCTGGCCTTAAATAGTTCAATAAAACAGCTGATTAGGGCCAAGACACCGAAAATCCCAGCGACACGCACGGTGCCGTCATGGGTGTTCGGGTTCAATAGCATTATGGTGGCAAGTGAGACTATTCCTGTTATTCGCATAATTGCCTGATTTACACTTTTTGGATGAAACAGTTTAGGTAAGTAGAACCATATCAAAAGTAAACTTATGCAAAGTGACCCAAGGGAGGTTCTGGCATAGAAACGTGCCGCATTAAGTTTTCCGTTTATGGCGTATTCATCTAGTAGGTCGCACAGATAATTGTGTTGGAAGCTGAACCCATCCGCATCGGGAAACATCCATGAACCTCCGGGATAGTTGGAGGCCGCAACGATGTAGCAAACAAGAAATAGTCCAATACCGATTAGTGGTAACAGAAGCAGTTCTGAATTATTTTGACTTACCAAAGCTTCGCTATTTATATCTTTTCCCATCATAAATTGTATAATGATAATCCAGTCTTAATGGTCAATATCCGTTTCAATCCGTCCGTTGTACTTGCATCGATGAGGTCCAGGACTTTTAATCCACATAATTTCTTCACTATTTCAATACCTGCCAAGGTATTGGATGCGATGCCGGTAACGAAATCTGGCACCAGATCAAAAGACTTCATAAAGCCATGTAAGGCAAGCTTACCATCAAGCGCTACAATGCGCATTTCTTCGAGGGTGTTCTTTTTCCAGACCGTATCGCAGTGGCCTACTAGCAATTGCAAAGGTTTGTTGCACTGTCGATTTTTAGGTTGGGCATAGAGGTAGCCACCAGCTTGTTTACTAGGCAGATATAGTAGGAAAAAATCCGGTTTTTCAAAAGTCTTAGCGAGGAGTTGCAACATATCTTTTGGGATTCCGCATCATGGGAGGGCGATTCAAAGCTGACCAATCGTTTAAGGAATGCGACCTGCTCTTCGTGTTTGATTATGAGGTATTCCAACACTTTAGAAGCAATATCTGTGGCCATCTTCAACATTTATTAAAGTCTTTGGGAAAGGGAAACATATAGGTGTCCATAATCTTTGCGAATTGACCTGGGGCGATATAGGCGAACAGTGGGTGGCGGTATAATTGTTCCCCTTCGTCTATTTCTGACATGCGTAAACAATCATGGTGCACATGGGCCGCCTTAATAATACCCGTTATGATACTGTTATCTTCAAAACTGTCGATCATTTTGTACAGTTCACACTCCAAATACAAATAGGCGTTTTTCAGAAGCAGTGCATCTACGAAACTGGCTTTTGATTGGGGAAGTGAGTTGACCGTACTTTCAGATTTTGAAATGCCTTTCAATCGGGGAGAGGCACTCAAAGAAGTAGATACAACCTGATTGGTTGTCGGAAAGCTTGTGGTAAATGCCTTGGTTTTCCTTACGTTTTTATAGGTGCCGTGCCACGGGGTGTAGATAAACCCAAAATAATTCCCATGCCCCAAGGGCATAGCCATGTGCATGGGGACCAAATCATACCCTTTTTCTTCCTTGGTTCCGACTACAATCAATGGCGCCACGGTAAAGACACGTTCCCACAGGGGAAAATCTAAGTTTAAGGAAGTGAATAGGTCTTCTTGAAATTTGTCCATATCCTTGAGTTATTCGATTAAAAATAAATTCTTGTATGGAGCTCTGGAATGATTTTAATCAGTCGGTTTGAGACGATGTAATTTTTGAAATTACCTGAGACTATTTACCACTCTTTTTAATTTCTCCCCAACTTCACCTGCAATACCCATCAAATCTTTGTTAATAACCGCTTGCATAGAGGCCATAGGGTTTACGGCCGCGATTTCTATGAGTCCGGCTTCCTTTTCCTGTACGATGACATTACAAGGTAACATAGTGCCAATATTGTCTTCGGCCTGTAAAGCTTTGTAGGCAAAGGGAGCGTTGCATGCACCCAGAATTATATAGTTGTGAAAATCGACTTTGAGATTTTTCTTTAAGGTAGTTTTCATATCAATTTCCGTCAGTACTCCGAAACCTTCTTTTTGTAGTGCAGCTTTTGTCTTTTCTATAGCTTGATTAAAAGTGGTGTTGCCAATCGTTTTGTTGAAGTAGTATTCCATGAGATAAGTTTTTTAGTGTGGATTAAAAATAGAAACAGGAGGCCATAGGTCTCCTGTTTCCTTTGAACTGTTCGATTCATTTTTGCTTTCAATCTATCCTTGAGCCATTTTATTGCTAAAATGGTGTAGTGGCAATCTTGGCCTAAAAACAACTCGAGCCTTTCCGGTCTTTAGTGCCTTTCAACTCTAAAAACCTATCCTGATGTTTTAAAAAGGACTGACATACCAGAATATCCCAGTCCTTTCTCGGGTATCCGAGTACTTCATTTTTGAATGCAGTTCCGAGTGGAAACGTACTAGCTACGTATTAGCTCGAATTTTCAATAATTTAGGTGATCGGATACCTTTTTATAGCCGCTAAGGCATTGCTGCTTAGAAGCCAAGCTTATTTAATATCATTGTATAAAAGAAACAGGAAGCTTTAACTTCCTGTTTCCCATGAAGTGCATAAAGCGCTTCATGATGACCTATAGCCTTGCGACACAAGATCAATATTCTAAAAGAAACCGAGACACCAAAGTATCCCGGTCTCCAAAGAAACCGTTATTTCTGTTCGATGACCGCTTATACTGATCCTTACTACAGTTTATTGCTAAACCTGTTCACGATTCAAATGGTGTACCGAATTTTCGTAACCGCTTCTATATTTATAGGTCTTTATATTCCCAATACGTGAAAACCCACCTACTTATAGTTTCAAAGAACTGTTCTCTATTTAATCGTACAACTAAACTTGTTTGAGGTAGTAAATTTAAAAATGACCTGGGTCAGATTTGTTATTTTTTTAGAAAAAGAAACCGAGGTACCGAAGTCCCCCGGTCTCCAAAGAAACCGTTATTTCTGTTCGATGACCGCTTATACTGATCCTTACTACAGTTT
>JARFRH010000328.1 GCA_029287355.1 Maribacter sp.
TCTCAACGGTGGATGTCGGAGCTACAGGAACCGCTATAATTATTTTTTTCGCGCCCTGCCGATGTGCTATTTCCGCCGTAATCAAGATGGTGTTTCCGGTGGCAATACCATCATCTACTAAGATTACCTCTTTGTCCTTTAGATTTTGGGGCGATCTATTTTTATAATAGTCCCGGTATCGTTCTTTCAACTTTTCACGAATGGCGGCAGTTTCCTCTTCAATATACCCCTTCGTAACTCCCATAGCATCCGTTAGTATAAGGGTGTCGATACCTACTGCACCGATAGCATATTCCTTATTATATGGATGTCCTATTTTTTTGGAGAGGGCCACATCTAATGGGGCATTCAAAGTTTTGGCAACGATGGCTCCTAGAGGCAACCCCCCTCTCGGTATGGCCAATACAATCACATCTTGATTCTTGAATTTTAGCAATTGTTTGGCCAATTGAGTTCCCGCATCGGTTCTGTCTGTGAACATTCGTTATCGTATTACTTGTTAACTTCCCAATCTCATCGACAACCTTTTTTGAAGTAACGTAATTCCCAACAATCCGTAGCCGATAGCAATAATTAAAATACCAATCAATGCTCCAAAAAATGGAATAAAGGTCAGAAGCCGAATTGAAGCCGCTATGCCCAATGCCAAAAAACCGATGGTCCAAAAGTTCCAGTGTTTATCCGATCTTTTATTTAGGTAGTGGGCAAGCAATAGCGACGTGACCAAATGTCCGAACAAGAGGCTGAAGAGGTAAAAAGATCCAAGAAATAGTCCGATTGGAATTCCAATGACCATTATAAACAGAATAAGGATCAGCAGTGGAACCCCGAAGATGTAAATCAAACCATATCCCAGGCTTTTTAAGAATTGGGTGTTCATATTTGCAGCTGCGCTTGAGAAGAAATTAGCAAATGCCCAATTCATTAAAATGAGTGCCAATAATGCAGAAAACAGATAAAAGACCCAGAAACCCAGTACGGCGATTCCAAAGCCTTTCCAAGTAAATTCCTTGTGGTCACCCATTAGTGTTTCATCAAAACTAGCCTTGGCGCCCATTAGGGAGTTTTTGAAATCAACTTCTCCTTCTTCCGACCAATAATCGACATCGCTTTTAAACTTGGCATTTTCTCCAATCGTAATGTTCTCAGCGGCTATTTTAGAGGTGCCATTGATTTCTCCATTAATGAGTATTTCTTCCCCGAAAAGCTTGGCTTCCTTACCGATGCTTCCATTCATTTTAAGGTCTCCGGAATATGATTTTATCATGCCATCGACTTTGCCGTACACCTCTATATTCCCGGAAAAATTGATAAGGTTGCCATGTATGATGGCAGTTTTCGTGATATATACCTCACCCCCGGCCACGATGACATCGTCCCCGACTTCGGAATCGATGGTCAGTTTGCCTCCGGCAGCGCGGATGTCATCTGCGACATAACCCTTCACCATAATCTCACCCCCGGCTACTATGAGATCTTGGCGGACTGAATCTCTTATGGTGAGCTTGCTTCCTGCCAAAACCACATCCCCATCTACCGTAGCATCGATGTTTATGTTTTCTCCGGCATGATAGATGTCGTCTTTTTGAGGTTCGGATACCCTTATGTCTTTTTCCGGTTTATACTGTCCGATCGCTACAATTGAAAAGAACAATGCAAAGTGAAGTAGTAGTGTTCTCATGATGCTTTATAAACTATTGAACCCTAAAGAAAATAAAAACAACCGTTTGTCAAAATGATTTGTATCAGGCTGTGCCTATTTTTTAGTGCAATAATCAAGGGATACGACTGTTAAGCCAAACATTTTCCATAGCGAATTGATGCCGGGCATGCGCTATTTTTTAAAATGATATATATCATAGTGCCTCCTTGTGCTTCGCACTACTTTAGTAAAATAAGGGAACTAGCACCAAAACAAAATGAAAGCTGCCTATCTTATAAAATATGGAAATACCGAAACTGCCTTTAAAATCAGGGAAGCACAAAAACCCAGACCGAAAGCAAATCAGGTGCTCATAAAAGTAGAAGCCTTTGGACTCAACTTTGCGGATGTTATGGCGCGCTTAGGACTTTATAAAGCCGCCCCGCCTTTGCCAGCCATTTTAGGATATGATGTGGTGGGTAAGATTGAAGCCATTGGTAACGAAGTAACTCATGTGCAACTTGGACAACGCGTAACTGCCCTTACGCGTTTTGGAGCTTATGCCGAATATGCGATTGCCGAAAAAGAAGTGGTTTTTCCCATACCGGATTCTTTCTCAGCGGGTGTTGCCGTAGCTTTGGCTACCCAATACAGCACGGCCTATTTTCTAAGTTACAATATGGCCAATCTGCAAGAAAATGATAAGGTGCTTATACATGCAGCTGCTGGGGGAGTGGGTACGGCCTTGGTACAAATGGCATTACATAAAAAGTGCCTCGTTTTTGGTACTTGCGGTTCTTCTGAAAAAATAGATTATCTCAAAAATAACGGGGTGCATCACCCCGTCAATTATCGAACTAATGATTTTGAGGATACTGTGCGAAAAATTATGGGAATAAAGGGGTTGGATGCCATATTCGACCCTGTTGGCGGCAAATCTATTAAGAAAGACTATCGATTGCTCGGAGCTGGGGGTAGGGTCTTTTCCTTCGGAGTGTCGTCTATGAACCAAACCAAATCGATTTTAGGCAAGTTGGGGGTGTTGGCACAATTTGGTTTTTATCATCCGGTGCAGTTTCTGAGCAACTCCAAAGGAATCATTGGAGTGAATATGCTGAAAATTGCGGAAGAAAATCCAAATAAAATTGCCAATGCCATGCAAGAGGTCATCCGTTTAACGGAAGAAGGAATTTTGAGCCCCCATGTGGGAGGTGAATATCCGGTTGACGATATCGCAATAGCCCATGGCTTTTTGGAATCGCGAAAATCGATGGGAAAAATCGTTGTAAAATGGTAACGGTATGAAGAAAAAGAACTTAACGGATAAGGTAGCGATCGTTAGTGGTTCTAGCATGGGCATTGGTAAGGCTATTGCCTTCGAATTGGCGCAACAGGGTGCAAAAGTTGTTTTGAACGGCAGGGATGTCGATAAGCTACAGCACACAAAAAATGAATGCCTGGACAAGGGTTATGAAGTTAGTTCCGTGATTGCAAATATTCGTCATCCGGACCAATGCCGGTTTTTGGTCAAAGAAGCCATAGATACCTATGGTCGATTAGACATATTAGTGAACAATGCTGCAATGAGCAGTAGAGGTTCAATTGAACATATGGCGGACATGAATTTTACTATTCTGTCCGAAACCAATTTCACAGGAGCGGCCCATTTGAGCAAATATGCCATTCCCTATCTCAAAAAGACCAAAGGCCATATCATATTCATCAATAGCGTAGGCGGTTTTCGGGGAATGCCTTTCAATTCGGCCTATAGTGCCTCTAAAATGGCCCAAACCGCACTTGCGGAGGCTCTTCGTATCGAACTTTGGGACCATAAAATCCATGTTGGAATTGCATATCTTGGCTTCACACAAAACGACCCGAAAAAAATAATATTGGATGAGGACGGTTCCCTTGTTTACCTTCCGAAACGCAACAACCTCAATCTTGCCACTCCTGAATCCGTTGCAGAAAGCATCAGCTATATGATCGAAAAAAGAAATAATAAGGTAACCTTAACGGGATTGGGGCAATTCGCCAATTTTGCCATTCGCTACCTCCCTGCTTTCAGTAATTGGTTGCTTTGGCTCAATCGGGAAAAAATCAAACAACAGTTTACTATGATTGGGGGTCAACAAGTGGATTAGCCCTTTAAAGACAAAGGCTAACGCATAGAAAATTGTTGCAGCTTCAGAAGTTAGGTTTTAATCTAATCTTTTCAGGTATTTATTAAAGTACGCCTACGTTAAAACTGAGTAGCGGTATAGTGCTCTTTTTTGCCATTTTACGCACCAAATCAGGTTGCAGGTATTTTTGATAAAAAGTACTGTCTTTACGTTCCAACATGGCTAATAGGTCAGCTTCGCAATCTTCCACATACCACATCAATTCCTCAAAAACGGTATCGGAAAAGATCAGATCGAACTCCAGTTGCGCATAATCCACTTTTTCCTGCAACATTTCCTTAAACCATTCCATTCGCTCTTCTCCGGCATATTCCTTTTTACCGGTAATATGGACAACTCTGATTTGCGCACCGAATTTCTGAGCTATTTTCACCAATTTTTTTATGCCATAAATATCGGCCCGTTCAAAATCTGTGGCATAGACCATTTTATGTAATTGTGCCATTTCACGATCTGCGGGCACTACAAATA
>JARFRH010000013.1 GCA_029287355.1 Maribacter sp.
GTGGGCTCGGAGATGTGTATAAGAGACAGGTGGTATGTACATGACCCATGACGGTGGCAAGAATTGGAAAAAACTGACCGATGAAGATGGTCTCCCCAAAGGGGATTTAGGTAGAATCGGTATTGCCATAGCTCCTGGAAAACCAAATGTGGTATATGCCATGGTCGAGGCTAAAAAGAATGCCCTTTACAAATCGGAAGATGGTGGCTTCAAATGGAAAATGATAAATAACAAGGCAGATATCGGTAACCGTCCCTTTTACTATTCTGAAATCTACGTGGATCCGCAGAATGAAAATCGCGTCTATTCGGTATTTACTTTTGTGAACGTATCGGAAGATGGTGGTAAGAACTTCAAACAATTGATGAACGCTTACGGCCGAGAAGTCACCAATGGTGTGCACCCAGACCATCATGCCCTCTGGATACATCCTGAAAACGGACAGTTCTTACTTAACGGCAACGACGGTGGCTTTAATATTTCAAAAGATGGTGGCAAAACATGGCGCTTTGTCGGTAATATTCCCGTAGCACAATTTTACCATATCAACGTCGATAATGAATATCCGTACAACGTTTATGGGGGTTTACAAGATAACGGCTCATGGCGTGGCCCAGCGTATGTTTGGAAAGCCCAAGGCATTCGCAACAGCTACTGGCAAGAAATAAGTTTCGGAGATGGTTTTGATGTCGTACCCGATCCTGACGATTCACGCTATGGTTATACCATGAGTCAGCAGGGCTTCGTACAACGCTACGACCATATAACGGGAAATAACTACATCGTGCGCCCCACTCCACCGGATGCGGATACCAAATTGCGATTTAATTGGAACGCAGCTATCGGGCAGGATCCGTTCGATAACAACACGGTATACTTTGGCAGCCAGTTCGTGCACAAAAGCAGCGATAAAGGCTTGACCTGGAAAGTCATTTCTCCTGATTTGACGACCAACGACCCCGAAAAGCAAAGGCAAAGTGAGAGTGGCGGCTTATCAATGGATGCTACCGGAGCGGAAAACCATACCACTATTTTGGTCGTTGAACCATCGCCCATTGAAGAAGATATGCTTTGGGTAGGCTCTGATGATGGTCGTGTTCATTATACTCAAAACGGTGGCGAAACATGGATCGAGGTGGGTCAGAACCTAAAAGGCTTACCAGCCGGAAGCTGGATTCCCCAGATAAAGGCATCTAACAAAAACAAAGGGGAAGCCCTATTAGTCGCAAATGATTATCGCCGGTTCAACTATACGCCCTATGCTTATCGCACCAAAAACTACGGCAAGACATGGGAGCGTATCATAGATGCAACCGATGTAAAGAGTTATACCTTATCCATTGTACAAGATATCGAAAACCCTAATCTACTATTTTTGGGCACGGATGACGGGCTCTATATTTCATTCGACGCAGCCACAAGTTGGCAAAAATGGACGGAAGGTTACCCTACCGTTTCCACCAAAGATTTGGTCATCCACCCAAGAGAGCATGATTTGGTGCTTGGTACTTTTGGTCGTGCCGTTTGGGTGTTAGATGATATTCGTCCGTTAAGGGCATTGGCCGTGGATAAAACCATTCTCAACAGCGACGCAAAACTCTTCGATCCTCCCACGGCCTATCAAGCTGCTTATCAACAACCCACTGGAAGCCGATTTGGAGGTGATGCCATCTACAACGGTGAAAACCGAAAAGAGGGTGCGATGATTACCTATTACCTGAAGGAAGGAAAAAAGAAGGAGGATCAATCGAAAGAAGAGGAAGCCGATAAAAAAAAGGATGCTACGGAAACAAAATCCGAAGAAAAGAAATTGACAGGAGTGCAAAAAAAGGATTCCGTACAGTTCGACTTTTATGACGGTAATCGATTGATTCGTACCCTAAAATATAAAACTCCCGAAAAAGCGGGTTTTCACAGAATTTATTGGGGTATGGATGAAAAAGGGCCAGATCGACCCGCTAGAAAAATAAGTAAAAACAAGAATGAACGCGGAGGCAGAAGCGTAAGACCAGGAACTTATAAAGTGAATATGTCTTATGGCGACATGACCGATGAAACCATGATTACCGTGAAAGCTGACCCACGTCTAAAGGTAGATGCGAATTCGGCAAATGAGGTTTATGAGGCTACAGGCCAAATTAGTAAAATGACCCAAACTGCAGCCGATGCCGTCAAGCAATTGGTGGAAAGTAAAAATGTGGCCAACAAGTATTCCAAGGAATTAAATGAAATGGGCAAGGTAAAATACAAGGACCACATCAAGGCTTCAAAGGATATTATCAAGGCGATTGATTCAGTAGTTGCTTTGTATATCGGTAAGGAAGACAAGCGCCAGGGCATTACAAGAAATCCCGAAATGACAGTGATACAGCGCTTGGGTAATGCACGTCGTTACGCTGGTAGCCGGCAAAATGGACTAAGCGAAACGGAGCGAAAGCTCATAAAATTCGCTGCGGATGATTTGAAAAAAGCACTTGACAAGACCAACGCATTCTTTTCGGATCGATGGAAAACTTATAAAGAATCTATTGAGGCCTTGGATGTTTCCCCTTTTAAAGAAACAAAGACTTTTAGTATGGAGTAAGAAATAGCATCGGCTGTAAGTCTACCGTATAATAAACACACCTCTATTTAAATAGCTTATTATGAAGAAAATCTTATTGCCATTAATCGCCATCGCCCTGATTTGGTCATGTAAAGAACAAAAACCCGTAGAACCCAGTATCGCGGAATCTATGAAAACCTATACCATCGAACAGATGATGGATAACGAGGCCATTGGCGGTGGCAGCTTTTCACCCGACAATTCTAAAATGCTTATCCACAGCAACCGTTCTGGCATTTACAATATGTATACAGTACCAACCTCAGGTGGTGAGATACTACCTGTAACACAATCGGATAGTTCTTCGATTATAAGCATTTCTTATTTTCCAAATGACGAGCGCATGCTTTTCCGAATGGACGGTAATGGTGATGAAATATGGCATATCTATTTACGTGATACCGATGGTAATCATAAAGATTTAACTCCGGATGAGGGAAAGAGAGCCAGTTTTTACGGATGGACAGATGACAAAAAGGGCTTTTTCCTTACCTCAAACAAAAGAGACGAGCGTTATACCGATCTTTATGAAATGGATTTAGAAACTTTAACACCCAAATTATTGTATCAAAACAATGATGGTTATTTTTTAGGAGGCCTTTCTGAGGACAAAAAGTATTTGCCCCTTATCAAGCCTCTAAATACGAACGATGCCGATTTATACCTATATGGCATGGAAGACAAATCCTTAATCAAAATAAACGCCGATCAAAGTGCCAATAGTCCTGAGGATTTTTCCTCAGATGGAAAATCATTTTATTACACCACGGATGATGGTGGGGAATTCGCCAAATTGATGAAATACAATATTGCGGAAAAAACTAAGGAAACCGTAATGACAAGAAGCTGGGACATTATGGGGTCTTACTTTACCGAAAATGGAACCTACCAAGTCACCTATATTAATGAAGATGCTAAAAATACGATTGAAGTTATGAATGTAGCTTCAGGTGAAAATATCGACCTCCCATCTTTTGATGGCATGGATATTACCAATGTTGGTTTCTCGGAAGACGAGAAATTAATGCGTTTTTATGCCGGTGGTTCACACACCCCATCTAACTTACATATTTACAATCTAGAGACCAAAGAGCAGGCTAAATTGACCGATGTACTTAATGATGACATCCAAGGTCAGGATATGGTCAATGCGGAAGTCATTCGATACAAGTCTTTTGATGGATTGGAGATACCTGCTATTTATTACCTACCACATCAAGCATCTGCGGATACTAAAGTACCCGCTATGGTTTGGGTGCATGGCGGTCCCGGTGGGCAATCACGCCAGGGTTTCAATTCCTTTTTGCAATATATGGTCAACCACGGTTATGCCGTTCTCGCTGTGAATAATAGAGGAAGTAGTGGCTATGGCAAGACGTTCTATAAAATGGATGACCTCAACCATGGTGATAAAGATTTGAAAGACTGCGTCGCTGGAAAAGACTGGTTGGCACAACAACCAGAAATCGATGCCGAAAAAATCGGGATTATTGGCGGTTCTTATGGCGGTTATATGACCATGGCGGCATTAACCTTTACCCCGGAAGAATTCAATGTGGGCGTCAACCTTTTTGGCGTCACGAACTGGATTCGTACGCTTCGTAGTATTCCACCTTGGTGGGAAGCTCAGAAAGAGGCATTATATCTTGAATTAGGTGATCCGAATAGTGTCGATTCGGTGCGTTTACGTGAAATTTCCCCGTTATTCCACACAGACAAGGTGACCAAACCTTTGATTGTTCTACAAGGTGCGCAAGACCCGCGTGTACTTCAGGTAGAATCTGACGAGATCGTTGCCGGTGTGCGAAAAAATGGTGTGCCTGTGGAATATGTATTGTTTGAAGATGAAGGCCATGGTTTTCGAAAAAAAGAGAATCAAATTAAAGCGTATAGCGAAGCATTGAAATTTTTAGACACCCATTTAAAAGGTGACAAGGGTATTCCTATTGAAGATGGGGGCTCGATGACAAAAGAAACAGATATTTAAAAAACACAATCCGTAATGAATTTATGAGAAGAGCATGTTTGCTGCTTGCCCTATTTTTTACACTCCCAAATTTCGCCCAAGAAATCGGTGACGAGGAACTAGGTTCATGGCATATGTATTCCGGTACAAACAAAATCTCCGAGACGCTTAGTATTCATACTGAAGCACAGCTTCGTTATTATGAAAATGGAAAAAACTTCAATCAATTGTTGTTGCGAACGGGACTGAATTATCACATCAATCCCGATGCCATCGCTACCTTGGGTTATGGTCACATTACTACTGATGGAACTTTTGAAGATAACCCCCAAGAGGTAAATAGTAAAGAACATCGCATTTTTGAACAGTTTATTTTAAAGAATACTGTTGGTAAATTTAAATTTGAACACCGATATCGATTAGAGCAACGCTTTATCAAATTTGCGGATAGAAATGACACCCAGCATAGAGCAAGATATCGGCTACAAGTAACACTGCCTTTAAGTGCTGTTTTTTTCTTGAATTTCTATGATGAAATTTTCTTGAATTTGCAGGATAATGTATATGGCCAAAATCGATTGTATGGGGCGATTGGTGCCAATGTCTTTAAAAACACCAGTGTTCAAGTGGGCTATTTAAAAAATCATTTTCCATCTGCGAATTTTGACCGTTTACAGATAGGAGTGTTCTATAATCCCGACTTAAGGAAAAAGAAAAAAGAGTAAATCATTTGGTAGTTGTAGTTTGCAGCCTACAATTGGTTTTTCTATAAAGCATACAACCTTAGATGAACTTGAAAAAAGTTACGTTTCAGAATAAAGAAGGCCAAACCTTAGTAGGGCGATTGGAATTACCCGTAGACCAACATCCTCACAACTATGCGATTTTCGCACATTGTTTTACCTGCAATAAGAACCTGTCGGCAATAAAAAATATAGGAAAAGCTTTGACCTCAAAAGGGTTCGGAGTGCTCCGTTTTGATTTCACAGGATTGGGTGAAAGCGAAGGTGATTTTGCCGACACCAATTTTTCAGGAAATGTGGGAGACTTAATTGCCGCTGCGGATTATCTCAAGGAGCACTATCAAGCTCCTACCCTATTGGTCGGACATTCATTGGGTGGTGCAGCCGTAATTTTCGCCGCTACTGAAATTCATTCCGTGAAGGCGGTTGCCACCATTGGTGCTCCTTCAAATCCGAATCATGTACAACACTTGTTCAAAAGTAGCTTGGAAGAAATTCAGACCTCCGGAAAAGCGGTAGTGAATTTAAGTGGGCGTGATTTTACTATCAAAAAGCAATTCTTGGATGACTTGGAAACCAAATCCCTTCCGGAAACCGCAAAAAATTTACGCAAAGCTTTATTGGTAATGCACTCCCCTCAAGATGATACCGTAGGAATAAAGAATGCTGAAGAAATCTATCTTTCCGCACGTCACCCGAAAAGCTTTGTATCCTTAGATGAAGCAGATCACCTGTTGATGAACAAAAAAGATTCCGTTTATGCTGGCCAGATTATCGCCGGGTGGGCTCAACGCTATGTCGATATTCCTGAAGAATCCAATTTGAAATCGAAACATCAAGTTGTAGCCAGCTTGGATAGCGAAGATGGTTTTACCACGGCTATGAAAGTCGGCAATCACTATATGGTTGCAGATGAACCTACTTCCTATGGAGGTAATGATTTTGGCCCTTCGCCTTATGAATTCGTTTCAGCGGGCTTGTCGGCCTGCACTGCAATGACCGTGCAAATGTATGTGCAGCGAAAAGGATGGCCTTTAAAAAATATAGAAGTACACACCTCATATGGTAAATCACATGCGGAAGATTGCCAAGACTGCGAATCGGATACTGCGAAAATCGATACCTTCCATAGAGAAATCAAACTGACTGGGGATTTGGATGAAAAACAAATTGCCCGCATATTGCAGATTGCCGATAAATGTCCGGTTCACAAAACATTACATAGCGAAACACAGATAATCACCAAACTACTTGAGAGTTGATGGTGTTCATTGTTCGTTGTTCGTTGTTCGTTGTTCGCACTTAAATAGCAATAATATGCTTTGGCATTAAAAAGCAAACCCTTTGAAATAACGATTACGGGAAGCTACTACTCCCTCTTGCTTCCCATGGGAATTATTCAGCCGTTTCTGGATAAGAACATTAAAAGAGTCAAGGTCAAAGCCTCTTTTGAAGAAAAGGAATGGGTATTTCATACTGGGCTCCAGAAAAGAAATAGTAACTACAATATGATGTTCGGCAAGCGCTATCAAAAAGAGCTTGGTATTTTTCCGAATGATTATTTTCAAATGCAGTTTTTTGAAGACGACTCTAAATATGGCGTGGAAATGCCTGAAGAACTTGAGGCCGTTCTATTGAGTGATCATGAGGCATTGCAAATTTTCGAATCATTTACCTCGGGAAAACAACGTGGTATTATCTTATGGTATATTTCGTTATAAAGTATCACAAACACGAATCGACAAATCTATTTTGGTTTGTGAAAACTTAAAAAGAGGCATCCGCCATAATCCTGATTTGTTAAAATCAAGTTGAAACAGGTTTGACACTGCATTAAATATTCATTAACTTTCGAAATTACTAACAAAAAGATTCCCGTCTTCACGGGAATGTAAAAAATTAAGAATCCATATGAAAACAATACAATTAACCGCAATGGCACTATTAATAGCTGCGTCTTACAACTGCAAAGAAGTCAAAAAAGAAGCGCAGGAAGCTACCGATGAGGTCGAGGCGGCCGCCAAAGAAATGACAGCGGAAATAGATGAAGTTGAGACCATAAAATTTAAGATGGAGCCTAAAAGCGATAGCAATGTGACCGGAGATGTAACTTTTACGGAAGAAGGTGGTAAAGTGATGATGACAGCAATTTTAACAGGGCTTACAGAAGGTGAGCATGCGATTCATATTCATGACAAGGCAGATTGTTCTTCCGCAGATGGAAAATCTACTGGAGGGCACTGGAACCCGACCAATACACCTCATGGAAAATGGGGTGCTGCAGAGGGTTATCACAAAGGGGATATCGGCAATTTCACTGCAGATGCAGATGGGAATGCCACCGTTGAATTCGCTACCGAAGAATGGTGCATTGGTTGTGATGATGATACTAAGAACATTGTCGGTAAAGGAGTCATTGTACACCAAGGTGTTGATGATTTTACTTCTCAACCTAGTGGTGCAGCCGGTGCTCGTGTTAGCTGTACGGGAATTATTCAATAATTCCAATAATTGCTTTAGAAATTGTCCATTACGGGCAATTTTTTGTTTGTATAAATGCCGCCGTTATCTGATCTGTTGGAGATTTTAAAAGCGACATAGGGTCTCGTCATCCATAGATTATTAGCCATAACTATATCGAACGAATTGAAATTCATATTGTTCCGAAACAACAGACTCCCATTAGACTTCAAGAATATGGGGTGGGTATTTTCAATGAATGCTTGACAAAATCGGCATTAAAAAAGGCGTTAAAAAAGAAGTACATTATGGTTGATGAAACCATCGCAAGTACAGCCACTCTTATTGCAGGGGGTGAAGTTATCAAGTTGACACTTCTCGAGAAAGTGAGTCCGGCTAATAAATTGGTCTTCAAACTTAAAGTGCTATATGAAGACGAGTATTTAGCCGCAATTCATAAACCTGCTGGAATTTTGGTCAGTGGAAATCGATTTAAAACAATTGCCAATGCCTTGAGCCAAAATATTAAGGCCAGTAATCTGTCGAACACTACTATCCCGCAACCGGTGCACCGTTTAGATTATGCCACTACCGGTGTTTTATTGGTAGGAAAAACGAGTAGCGGTATTCGCGTCTTAAATAAAATGTTCGAAGATAAAGCCATTGCGAAAACATATTATGCCGTCACCATTGGTAAAATGCACGATAACGGAAAAATCACTTCAGAAATTGACGGTAAGCAGGCTCTTTCTAACTATAGGCTACTGGATTCTGTGCCCTCACAAAGATTCGGCAAGCTCAATCTGGTACAACTAAAACCCCAAACGGGCAGAAGGCATCAGCTACGTCAGCACCTTTCAAGTATTGGAAATCCGATATTGGGCGATAAAACATATGGAATCGAAGGCTTGATCTTGAAAGGGAAAGGGTTATACCTACATGCCCATTCCTTGGAATTCGAACATCCTTTGAGCAAAGAAAAAATGTGTTTTAGTGATGGATTTCCAATGCGGTTTAAAAAAATATTTCCCGAATCCGCCTTTGAATAAACTATAGAGTCCCTAGGCTTTTGAACACTACCATTCCATATTAAATGCTATCTTTAATAGGATTCATCAAAACAATAGCGACATGAAATTAGGAGCCTTTTCAGTTAGTCTCACGGTTAAAGACCTTGAAACTTCAAAACAGTTTTATGGAAATCTAGGTTTTACCGTATTCGCGGGCGATATGGAAAAAAACTATCTTATAATGAAAAACGGCACCACCGTAATCGGACTTTTTCAGGGAATGTTCGAAAAAAATATTATGACATTCAACCCAGGATGGGATCAAAATGCAAGTGTCGAAGAAGCATACGACGATATTCGCAACATACAAAAAGACTTGAAGTCTAAAGGAATAGCCTTTCAATTAGAAGCCGATGAAACTACTAAAGGGCCTGCTAGTTTTATGATCAACGATCCAGATGGAAATACCTTATTGTTCGACCAGCATGTTTAATTCTGTTAGCGGTTTTTAAATACTCTGTGTATACGCATCGCTTTGACTATCCATTTAGGTAAGGGTTTCCGAGGGTTTCGTTTTTTAAGATTAATATATAAACCCAAGCGCTTAAATATGGGCACTTTATGTGTTTCAACGAATTCGATTAACGTACCATCGGGGTCCTCCACATAGCCAAAATGCCCCGCCGATTCACCCATATCGAAACTATCCGTACTGTCAACCGTAAAAGGGTACTTTAATTTCGCAGCCTCTATTTGAAGCGGCAACATTCCCTGCACGTCAAAACATAGGTGTATATAACCTAAATCGCCCCAAAAGCGATTTTCAAAATTTCTTTTTGGTATACGGTCTAAGACTTGGATCAATTCGATTACCGTGGGACCCAATAGTTCGCCAAATCCACCTACTTTTCTTGAAGAGTGTGTTAAAAGTACCCGTCGAAAAGAATGCCTTCCTTTTGGTAAGGAATCAAAATCATCAAAAATTTCTGTGTCGTCACTTGCAATGATGTCATATTCCAGTAATTTTTGATAGAAAACGATACTTTCTTCCATGTCGGATACTCCGATAATAGCGCCAAGCACTCCCCCACAATTTGATTTTGTCTTGCAGAATGAATAGAAATCGGAAACTACCTCTACAAAATTACCCCAAGGATCTTTAAAGAAGAAATGGGGAATAGACTCCGCAGTTTGATCTATTTCCGTTAGAAACGGAAGCTGAAGTCTTTTGAGCTGTGCATGGGTTTTTTCAATATCATTACCACGAACTTTCATCGCATTGATTCCCAAGTCTCCCCATTGTAGGGCAAATTCCGGTTTCCTTGGTTTTCGGTCTTTAAACTGCCAAATCTCCAGTCCACCACCACCCTTCATATTCATTGCCAAAAGCGCGTAGCGATTTTGAATCGTGCCACCAGTATACTGTGTCATTAAAGTCGCTGGGGACTCATCTTCGAAAACGAGGATATCGAAACCTAAATATTTTCGATACCAATTAAAAACGGCTTTTGCATCGGTAACACCAATGCCAATTTGCTGAATTCCATTTAGGGAGCCATCCATTAAGTACTGGTTTGATAAGGTGTGTGCAATAATTTGTCATGCAGTGCTTTAAGTTTTATTGAAGGGTATCCAAATTTATATAATACCAATAATACTAAATTTGAAAGATTAACCCGAGCATAAGAATTGCTTTTGTACTTCCGTGCGGAAACGATGAGATCGTTCTTTATGATTTTATATCGAATTTCATTCTTCTTCATACGGTCAAAAAATTCGAAATCTTCCATTAATACTTGTTGCTCATCGAAGCCACCAAGTTTTAAAAATACCGTTCTTTTTATAAAAAGGCATTGGTCTCCACCACCAGTAAAAATGCCGTCTTTAACCGTAAAACTGGCATTGAATTTTAAAAAATAATTGTCTTTGTCGAACTTATATGAAAAATAGCCCGCGTCATATGCACCCAATAAGGTAGTATTGATATCTTGGAAAAATGTGTGAGGTGGTGTGACATCGGCATGTAAGAAAACCAGTATTTTCCCTGTCGATTTCTTTACTGCGGCATTCATTTGTGAAGCCCTACCCTTTCGCACACACTTTATAATTTCAACTGAAGGCGTCCTCTGAATGTTTTCAGATCCATCATTGTTTTCACAAGAAAGGGCAACAAGAACTTCAATCGACATTGGGGAATTCATGCCCTCTAACATAGGAAGCAAACGTTCTAAGTTGTCTATTTCGTTATGCGCCGGGATAATAATGGATATCATTGGAGGTTGACCTAAAGTTCTAAAGCGATCAGCAAGTAAGCTAACCAATTTAATCTATTCATTCTTACCGATGTACATTTGTCGGAAAGGTTTTTATTTTTTTACGACAAACCGGTTGAATTAATCTGCGTAGGTCGTATCTACGAAGCTACATTTAATTTTATGATATCGCATTCTTTCAAATGTTTAGTCCTTGTCTTTTTTGCTGTTTTAGGTTGTACTAGTAATAAAGCACAAAACTCAAATTCGAAAATTTTGGATTTCAACGCGCTCTCAGAACAATTTCTAATGGATGTCAAGACAGGAAAAGAAACCAATAATTTTCAAGAGCAACTAGCAAACACAACACTAAAAGCGCTGGAAGAAGGACTTCAAACCGATGCTCAAAAATTAGCTTTCTGGGTTAACATTTACAATGCCTATATTCAAGTGTTTTTGTCAAAAAACCCTGAACTCTATAATGAGCGACAGGCATTTTTCAATGAGGAGCGAATACTTATCGCGGGTGAGAAGCGATCATTCTCCATAATTGAGCACGGAATTATTCGTAATTCGCAGTGGCCTTTGGGTTTGGGGAAAGTCAGAAAATGGTTCCCGAATAAATTTGAGCGCAAACTCCGCGTTGACAAACGCGATTACCGTATTCATTTTGCTTTGAATTGCGGTGCTAAAGACTGCCCTCCCGTAGCTATTTACGAACCTAATCGTTTGAATGAGCAATTCGATAAGGCTACGGCGGATTATCTTAAGAAGACAACAGAGTATGATGAAAAGAATCGAACCGCAGGAGTCACCCCCTTGTTCAGCTGGTTTAGAGGCGATTTTGGCGGTCAAAGCGGAACAAAGAAAATTTTAACGGAACAAAAGCTAATACCTCGCGAGGATGTTGAACTGGAATTTAAAAATTACGATTGGACCCTGGATCTTGATAACTGGACAGAATTCTAAAACGTCTCGTTAATCGCGAAGTATAAATCGCCACCTTCATTGCTGATGCCATAGTCCATTCTGATTCGAGTACCTTATTTTTTGTTAAGTGGATATCGGGGTGCATCGTCACTTGCGTTTTTGTATACGGAAGAAAATAGCGCACCAAAATCTTGCGATACAGTACCTATTGAACCAAAGGCGACCCCTTCAAGGCGTTTGTAAATCGGAAATCGATATCCAAGAACCACGCTTAATTCTGCATTATCGCGATAATGGCGATTATCAAGACCTCGCGTTCTTCATGAACCCCAAGAATTCAAATACAAGAAAGGGGTATTACCACTATTGTTCGCAAAAAAAAGCTTGCCCGCTACTATATGTCGTCCTTTTATCTTTTGATAGTATCGTGAATCAATAACCCATTTATGATATATAAAAGAAGAGCCCAATGCTTTAGGGGAAGAAAAAAATACCTTGTAAAATTATATCTTTTGTTGGAAGGAAGATATTGTCTCTGGAATCATAGGCGGTCGAAACCCCATATTAGATATAATTCCTTTTTTTTTCGATAAGACTTCCTGAATCCAGCAATCCGACTTCTTTCAATCGCGGTTTACCATAGGTGTCAAACTCATAAGCAAAACCCAAAGAAACCTTGGAGATAACTTCTTTTTAAACGGTGAAGCGTGCTCTTGAAAAAGTGTGCTCATAGGTCTCAAAATCTTACTCCTTGGAGTCAGCACCTATACCGAAAAGTTTGTAAGATTATGTATAAAATCCCACTTCGCCAAAGAAACGTCATTTCTCAGTATCAGCATAAATCCCTAGGGTGCAAATAATAAAATCTGCTTCGTACTTGTCAAGCTAGCCGCCGTTTGAACGGTTGACGGACTTGAATCCGGCGACTTATTTTGAAAGCGAAATGTTCAATATTAATTCCTCCGTAGCCCAAGCCTGTCTCCGACGAGTAAAAGATTACGTTTTTAATTCATTAATTGAATCTTTGATCCCTTTTGGTGGTTCTTGACCTTGTAATACATGAAGGGCAACATAGAATTAGAGCAAGTAAGGGTGGCTGATTCTCTTTCATTCGGGGAATTTAGGCAACTATATATTCTTGGTCTAGATTTTTCATTAAAACTATCCTATTTCCCTAAATTTGCAGTTCTAATGCGTGTAACATTCCCCATTTCCGAAGGCTGAAAATGCAAAAAATACTTGCTTTTAAAAAATCTATACTTGGCCTTTTCATTCTACTGGGAATCATTTCATCCGTCTTACTGTTCAATTTAAAATTCTCTTTTGACTTTAGCCAGTTTTTTCCTGAAGGGGATGAAGACCTCATTTTTTATCAGGAGTTCATTGAGGAATTCGGGGTAGATGACAGTTTTCTTTTAATCGCTATTGAAAATGAGGACACGGTTTTTGAAGCGGATTTTTTAAACCGGTTCGATGCTTTTTCCAAGCAATCAAAAGAACTACCATATGTCATTGAAAATCAATCGTTAACTACACTTTTCTACCCTTTAAAAACTTCTTTTGGCTATAGTCGTTTGCCCATAATCCACTTAAGCGATTCCACAAAGTACACTTCCGATTGGGCAAAAATAAAAGATGACAATCTCTTTATCAATACCCTAATCGATGAGAACGCAGGTTCCTTAGTAGTTGCCCTAGAAACTAAAGATGCGCTTGACTATGCACAAAGTAAGGAATTGCTTACTGCACTGAGGGCCATGCTAAAAACAAATGGTTTTGATGATTATCACCTTCTTGGACGAACCTTTTTCTACGAGGCACTTGTGAACATGCAAAAACAGGAATTGATTAGAACAACTATTTTTGCGACACTGCTGGTTCTCATAATCCTTTTCTTAGTGTACCGACGAGCAGCCGTAGTCGCCATAGCCCTATCATCGATAATATTGGCCTTAGTACTTTTTTTAGGCGTTTTGTCGCTATTGGGTAAGGAATTGAACACCCTCTCCTCTTTTTATCCGATCTTACTTTTGATAGTCGGTACTTCTGATGTCATTCATATCATGGACGATTATCTCGCCAAGCTACGAAGTGGTTTCGAAAGACAACAGGCCATGGTTCATACACTTAAAGAGGTGGGCATTTCAACCTTGCTGACTTCGGTTACAACCGCAATAGGCTTCGCCTCTTTATTGACTTCCAAATCTAGTGTGGTGAGTGGATTCGGAATCAATTCGGCCCTGGGTGTGATAATTGCGTTTATAACGGTGGTAGGTTTTGCTTGCTCCCTTTTGCTGCTTATCGATACAAAGCACCTCTTACCAAAGACTGCCATTTCAACGAAATGGGCATTGGGCCTTTCTCAGATAAACCTATTCACTCAAAATTTTCCAAATCGTATTTTGTTAATTAGTCTGGTTTTCACTGTGATTTGCCTTTGGGGCCTCTCAAAAGTCAATACAAATTATCAAATTAAAGAGAGCCTTCCGAAAGGAAGTGCCATTGCCAATGATTTCGAGTTTTTTCAAGACAATTATGGAGGATTCAGACCATTGGAGGTAGCTGTGACAGCACAAGGCACATACAAAGTCACCGATTTTGAAGTTGCTAAAGAAATCGAAAAAGCCGCACAGCAGCTAAAACAATTAGCTCCGATACGAAACGTACAATCGGTCAACACCCTATACAAGGGTCTACACAAGGCTAACAATCTGAATCAATCGGAATATTTTGTACTGCCCCAACAAATAGAAACTTTTGACAAGTACAAAAGGGAAGTGAAGAAAATAGCGCGCAGGCCCTTTGAAAAATTTGTGAATACCAAGGAGACTAAATCAAGAATAACAGCAAAAGTATTGGATGTTGGCTTGGACACCCTTAATTCGGTTTATCAAAAATTCAACTCGTTTGTGACTACTCAAGTCGATTCGAATTTGGTCAAATTCAGACTGACCGGCACAGGTATCTTGCTTGATAAAAATGCCTATTATGTGAAGGATAGCCTTATACAAGGGTTGCTCTTGGGTTTACTATTGGTGGCGTTTATTATGGCACTACTCTTTAAAAACCTAAAACTACTGCTCATATCGCTGTTGCCCAATTTACTCCCGCTCCTATTCGCCGCAGCACTATTGGGGTTTTTGGAAATTCCCCTTGAAGCTACCATTTCAGTTGTATTTGCCGTTGTATTCGGTATTGCCGTCGATGATACCATTCATTTTTTAGGACGTTACAAAATCGGACTTTCAAAAGGTCTTAGCAAGGAAGAATCGCTACAGGTCACTTTTGCCGAAACGGGGAGGGCCTTGATTATTACCACTTTGATATTGTTCTTTGGTTTCTTGGTACTCTTGTTTTCAGTGCATACCCCGAGCATCACCATTGGCCTTCTTGTTAGTGTGACGCTATTGACTGCCTTGGTGCTTGACCTACTATTGCTTCCTGTACTCATTAGAAAACTTATGTAGCCAAATTGAGCAATGAAGGAGACGAAAAATTACTTGAGTCGATATTTACGGCCACGAAGGGTTTTACGCAATCGTTTACGTGCATTTAAGACAAAATACACCAATACTGACATAATAGAAATCCAAATAAAGAAAAGGAAGTATTCCATAACACTCTAGTTTTAGGCGAACTATTCGGTTAAATTCAGTTGTAGCTTCTGTAACACTTGGGGCATTTCAGAAAAGCATAAAATAATGTGGACAATAAATGTATGTAAAACATCTACATATTCCTACAAAAAAAGTTTAAAATTGACCAAACAACACAGAGCATCAAGGTGTCGAAAAACATGAAGAACAAGTGAAAAGTCCCTATTTTCCTTTAATTTAGTCCACTAAAATATCAATCAATGAACCCATCGGCCACGGGCTGGATTAACAAATTCGGACAACTTGTAGGAAAGAGTCCGTATAGTTATGCGAATTTTCAAGACCTCTATAATGGTTTGAAAAAGACCGGTTTCGTCTATGGCATCAACACGCAAGTACCTCGTTTTATTGAAGCTCAGCATACACTATATGAAGACGAAAAAGCAAAAATAAATTTTTTGACAGGTTTATATTGTGTTTACATTATAGAAGAACAAAGAACTAATTATTAGTAATTTGTAGACACTATATTTAGTTTATATAAGAGTTTGTGGATTAATCAAATTTAAT
>JARFRH010000057.1 GCA_029287355.1 Maribacter sp.
TTGTTCGTCTCGTGGGCTCGGAGATGTGTATAAGAGACAGGTTGATGTTGTTGAAGGGATGCAGTTTGACAGAGGGTATCTTTCTCCATACTTTGTTACCGATTCTGAAAAGATGACGGCTGACTTGGAGACTCCTTATATTTTATTGTTCGACAAGAAAATTTCTTCGATGAAAGATCTGCTTCCAGTACTGGAACCAGTTGCTCAATCTGGAAAACCTCTTTTGATTATCGCGGAAGATGTAGACGGAGAAGCATTGGCTACTTTGGTCGTAAACAAATTGAGAGGTTCGTTAAAAATTGCAGCAGTAAAGGCTCCAGGCTTTGGGGATAGAAGAAAAGCAATGTTGGAAGACATCGCTATTCTAACAGGTGGAACCGTAATCTCAGAAGAAAGAGGATTCTCTTTGGAAAATGCTTCTCTAGATATGTTAGGTACTTGTGAGAAAATCTCAATCGACAAAGACAATACCACTATTGTAAATGGAGGTGGTGTTGCAAAACATATCAAGGCAAGGGTAGGACAGATCAAATCACAAATCGAAACAACGACCTCTGATTACGATCGTGAAAAACTTCAAGAACGTTTGGCCAAATTGGCTGGGGGTGTTGCGGTACTATACGTAGGAGCTGCTTCGGAAGTTGAGATGAAAGAAAAGAAAGATCGTGTTGATGATGCCCTTCACTCTACAAGAGCAGCTGTTGAAGAAGGTATTGTAGCCGGTGGAGGCGTTGCCTTATTGAGAGCCAAGTCGGTACTTAGTAAAATAAATGCCGAAAATGACGATGAGGAAACAGGACTACAGATCGTAGCAAGGGCTATTGAGTCACCATTGAGAACAATAGTTGCCAATGCAGGTGGCGAAGGTTCCGTTGTGGTAGCGAAGGTACTTGACGGAAAAGGTGATTTTGGTTATGATGCCAAGTCTGAAACATATGTTGACATGATCAAAGTGGGTATTATCGATCCTATGAAAGTGACTCGTGTAGCATTGGAAAACGCTGCTTCGGTTGCAGGTATGATCTTGACGACTGAATGTGCTTTGACAGATATTAAAGAAGATGCGCCAGCTGGCCCTCCAATGGGTGGTGGTGGAATGCCTGGCATGATGTAAGTGTCGGCAACGCCGACAAGCTATTTATGAGCTTTGTTTGTGTTGAATTTCTAAAAACAAAAAGCCGTACTTGGAATAATCCAAGCACGGCTTTTTTAATCGCCAATTTTATACCTATTTACCATAGACCTCAGTTTCATAAAAAGCAGGTATCGAAAACCAATAGCCCATAAAGGAAGTCGAAGTTTTCAATTGTCCTGACCCTGAAATGGCCTCTCCGAATAAATTGTACTGCGTTCCTAGATTGTCTTCAAAAACCCCAGGAGACGTTTCGTCATAGACAAAGGTAAAGTCCATATTATTCTGACTAGCATCCAGTTCAAAAGATGCAATAAAATTTGAATTGCCCACTACCAAATAGTTCTTTCCGTTGAAGGTGTCTTTTATTATTCCAGAGGAATCAAAATCAGAGAATTGATATACTTTAGCATCCCCATCATCAACAATGGCATGCACCCTATTTTTCAAAGGCAGGCGCGAATCTTTTGGTGTCGGAAACAAAAAGAAATTATTGTTGGTTTTATAATCCACATAAGGATAGACGCCATAGGTTCTTGAAAAACCAGTATCCAAACTTATGAGCTTTGTATCAGGAAACATGGTTTTCCATGTTTTCCAATCGGTTTCAACCAGTGTAATCACTTCGGCCTTACTACCATTTAAACTTCCATTTACCGATTCGTTCAAGATTTGTGACCAATTACTTTTCGTTGCTCTATCAAATGGAATGAGGTTGGTCTGATAAAGCAGCCCAGAAACCCCAAAAGTAGTTCGCTTTCCATCAACAAATCGGTTCCAGCCGATTCCTGTACCGGTCAACGGACAATAGGTTATCGCTAGTGAAACATCCCCTATATCATCATTCACTATTTCATGCCAGTCCAATACTATATGCTGATAGGCCCTAATATCGTCTCCGTTTTTATACCCGATAACTAGGTCGTTATCACCTAAAATTGAAGAATTATCTGCGGTGACCATAACAGGATTTTCCAATGCGGGAATGCCATCGCGCCCTGGACCACCGTCCAAAACCTCTGCCACAGGAATACTCCATTCCGAAGAAGTATTTTCCACTTCACCTGAATTTGTGTTTTGAGGGGTGTCTTTTGTACTTGATGTGCTACAGGATAGCACTATCATCATAAAAGCGAATAAAAAAATTGTTTTTTTCATAGCGTGTTAATTTACTATAATCGATTCTTTCTTTTTCAATTTAAAGGAAACCCCTGCCGTAAAACGCAAAGTAGGGGTCAGTTGAGTACCATCCACGTAACTGTAAACAGGAATTTCAACCTTAGTCGTCAACAGCACATTTGACCCAATTTGAACCCCTAATTCTGGGCGGACAAAAATCCACTCCCCACCTGTATTGGGTATTTCAGAAGCATCTATTCTATCCTTTAATGCCTTTCTATACTTAAAAATCAACCCTGGATTAAAAATGATATTGAAGAGCAATACCTGATCCGTATACCCCAAATTGGTCTGCAAAACATTGCCAAATTCATAAACCGAGCTATTATTCAAATACGAATAATTCTTACCTGTGGCACGGTATATCAAACTGCCCGAGAGTGTTGCGGCCGGTCTAAAATTCAATCCTTTTGAAACTGACATCCAACCTAAAACATCCCAAGCCCCACTGCCTGGTTGCAAATCTGCCGTTAATTGAAACCCTTCAGAAGTGGTCAAATCCGATTTTCCAATAGGAGCTTTGGTTCCAGCACCAAAATTCAAGACAGTTCGTGATCCTAAAATATCAGGTATGGCATATTTCAAAAGAAAAACGGCGTCCCCGATTCCTGAAGTCTCTGATAGACTTTCATTTCCAAATTGTGAAATCGTACGGGTTTGGTTCACCCAAGTAAAAAGTGATTCTATAGCGAGTCTATCCGTAAAAGCATATCCCGCATTTAGCAAAACTGAATTCGTAATTCGCAATCTAGAATCATCATCCAATTTATCAGACCCGGCGTTCAAGGTGTTAAGATTATTATAGTCATAGTTCAATCCTAAGGCAAGAGAACCTTTCCCTTCATTCGGCAACCCTAAATTATTTGACAATGGAACGCCGCCAGAACAACAAGTTTGAGAAAAAACAAGTTGCCCCATACCTAAAAACAGGGTGAAAAAAAGAATCCGTATCATTTCTTCTTCAAAGGATACGGATTTAGTGAGACAAATTAGGTTTTCCTTACAGAAAGAGGTCGCAAATTAATTCTTATGATCATTAACAACTTTCTCGTCACGATACCTACAGCAAGGCATTATCTTGTTATAAGCTTCTTCAGTTGCCTTTAATTCCTTTGTGTCATGACCAACGGCAACCAAAGCTGTTTTTATTTCCATCGCATTCGTTTTGCGTTCATCCATAATCAATGATAATTTGTGTGAAGGTATATCCCACAAGGCGTATTTTACACCTTTCACGCCCAAAGCGGCTTTTTCAATGCGAAGCTTACACATTTCGCATACACCATCTATTTCCATGGTCATTTTCTTATTCTTTTCTTGCGCATATGCCGATGTGGCGAATAAGGCTAAAAGAACTACTGTTGCTATTTTTTTCATTATTACGTAGTTTTTTTTCATTCCCTTAAACCTACCTGTCGATAGATAGGGAAGGGAATCTGTTTAATGTGTGTTCTTTATTTTCAAAAGTCTGGGCTTTTACACCACGACCCCCTAAATATAAGGGCTTCAAGGGGATAATGCTTTCGGCATTCATTCTATTGTAATTTATATCGAAACCCGCCGTAAAACATTCTACCCATAATCGGGGCATATACAATACTAGAGTCAAAATTCGCGCCAAAAGGGTTTTCCGCACTCAAAACTGGATTACTCTGTCTAAAATTAGTCAAATTTTCACCACCGACATAAATCTCGAACTTCTTTGAAACGACTTTTGTGACTTGGGCATTCATTAAACTATAGGGGTCCGAATATTCAGCCAATCGAAATTGTGGCGGATTAACTTCTGTATTAGGCAAGCGCTGTTTGCTTATGGTATGTATGGTATAGTCAAATTTCCACTGTGCCCCTTTTTCCGTTAGGATAGTTTCATAACCGACATTCGCAAAAAATCGATGTTGGGCCAGTAAGGGCTTCTGCAAATTACCGGAACGGTAATCTGTATTCACATCATAATATTTGTAGGCCGTACGCAGTTCAAGTTGGGGTATAATCTCATGATTCATCTCTAGCTGGAAACTACTGGCATAACTCTTTCCATCCAAATTATAAAAAGATATCGCTCTTGGATTCTCCCAGTCTACAACCACCTGATTTTTAAAATCGGTTTTATAGAAATCAATGGTCACATTACCAGGCCGTTCTAAAAAAGTAAAACCTTGTAAAAAACTTACACCATAATTCCAAGCGTCTTCGGGATCTAAACCATAGATACTTCCTTCGGAATCTAATATCTGAATTTGTCTAGCGGATGCGAACAATTGCTGATTTTCCGCAAAAATATTAGCCGCTCTTCTACCCCTTCCAAAGGAACCTCTTAAACTGCCCTTTTCCCAAGGAGAATAACGAATATGGAATCGTGGGGTAATAAATGTACCTAGTCTATTATGGGTGTCCGCACGAAGTCCTGCTGTCAAACTTACTTTCTCTAAATTGTCAAAACTATATTCAAAGAAGGCCCCAACGGAAGCATCATCTCTAGTATAATCGGTAGTATTCACCACCTCTTCATAAGCATCATAGGCAAGGGTCAAACCCGTTTTGAACTTGCTTTGTGTATTTCCGATGATGGAATTAAAGATCAGATTCGAGTACACACTTTCATGATTGATGTCATATCTATTGACTCCGAAATAAGATGCTTGGTCATGATTGCTATAAGAAGCCTGAAAACCAAAGCTCTGATAGGGCAATTCAGGAAAAACGTAACCCAGTTTTATCGAAGAATCAAAACGACGTGTGGCTATCTCACTCCCCCATATTTCATTTCCTGTAAATGCATTCGGATTTCCAAAACCCCGGATTGCATCTAGCGCATCAGGATCGAAATCTACTTGCCCGACCTGTTTTTCATCATTCAAAAATCGAATGTTCAAAAAGCTCACCCAACCTGTTTGAACATTCTGGTATTGCCATCGGTTCATTATATTAATTTGGTTGGCAAGCGGCGCATCTAAGAAGCTATCGTCGTTATTTTCTTCTTTTTGGGTTCTTGCATTACCGTGAACATACAGACCTGTACTCCATTTATCGTTTAATTTATGATTGAGGTGTGTGTTCAATTCCATACGCCCATTTTTATTGAAATAACCATTTACAAAAAGGGCCTTATCGGTAAGCGGCTTTACCAGCTCGGCGTTTATTTGCCCCGAGATGCTTTCGTATCCATTGACTACGCTTCCTGCACCCTTTGTAATTTGAATACTTTCTACCCAGGTACCAGGCGTAAATGTCAACCCGAATGCTTGGGATGCCCCTCGAACCATCGGAATATTCTCTTGTGTAATCAACAAATACGGACTCGTAAGTCCTAACATTTGAATCTGTTTCGTACCTGTAAGCGCATCGGAAAAATTGACATCGATAGCCGGGTTGGTTTCGAAACTCTCCGATAAATTACAGCAAGCGGCTTTTAGCAACTCCGCACTATTCACGGTAATCACATTTTGCGAACCGAAATAAGCTTTTTGAACGGCATCCCGTTTCTTTTCCAACACTACTTCATCCAATTGGTTGGAAGGTTGAAGGGAGTGATGAACCATCTTAGGCCCATCAATGGTCAGCGTATCGGATTTGAATCCGACATAACTAATTATCAACTTGGTATACTCCTTTGAAAAAGGAATGCTAAATAGCCCCTCATCATTAGTAATTGTCCCGATTTGTGAGTTCATCCAGTACACATTGGCCCCGTGAAGACCAATGTGTTTGTTTTCTGAATTGGCTTCCATGACCATGCCTTCAACTTTTTCTTGCGAAAAAGTGTAAAACGTGGCTAACAGTAAAAGAGATATAAATAAAAGTCTATTCATTGATTATGCTTATGACGCTGCCACAGGTCAACATCCCATCTCCGTAGTAAGGGTTTTTAATTTCTTTTTCAGTGCTTAACCAAACTGCACCTTTATTGCTGTTCGCCATAGGGCATTTTTGAACATATAATGTTTTTGAAGGTAATTCGATATTCATTGCAAGGGCTACCATATTTTCGTTTAAAACCACTAAATGAGCTCGTTGGATTTCTAAATCTGGATTAGAGGAAATAGCATCCAACATTTCAATACTTATTGATATATGTGACTTTTCCTTCTTGCCTAAATCATTTACTCCTGCGGCTTTCATTATCTCTGCCGTGGCTCTAGCAAAATTGGAAACTTGATCAGCATCACTAGCTACAAAAGCATCCTTCATTATAAGAAATGGTTTTAATGCAGCTTGAAACGCTGTTTGAAATGCTTGCGGTAATTTTATTTTCAACGTTGAAACAGCAGTAGTAATGTTCTCCGTACCATCCTGCATTCCTAAATGTCCTTCGTGCCCCGTCATTGTTTTACCACCTGACTTGTTCATCATTGATTTTTTACCTTGTAATTGAGCTGCTGCATCAACTGTAAATGTGCCATTGGTAACAATTTCATCTCCATCTTCTAGCCCAAAAATAACACTATAATTCTCTCCATTGCGAACACCGATTATAACTTCTCGCATTTCAAAAATAGCTTCATTTGGATTTGCCTTTATATATACCAAAGAGCGTTCTCCTGTCCATAAAACAGCACTTGCCGGAATATTCAATGACCCACCCTTGGCTTGAACAGAACTTTTGATTTTTCCCACAACAAACATCCCAGGCTTGAATAAATTTTCATTATTCAATAAAGTTGTACGTATGGTTACGGTTCTGGTGTTATTATTAAGGACTGGGTCAATAAATGAAATGACAGCATCGAATTCCTTATTGGGATATGCATTTGTGGTCACCTTGATTTTCTGACCCTTCTTAAACTGGGAAATTTGATTTTCATAGGCATCAAATTCTGCCCAAACAGAATTGAGATTACTAACTTTTAGAATAGGTTGCCCCTGATCTAAATAGTCTCCTTCAGCCGCCATTACCATGGCCACCGTTCCTGAAACCGTGGCATATATTGGAAAATTCTCGCGAATTTTTCCGGTTGTCTCAATGCTATTGATTTGACTTTCGGAAAGTTTCCACAGTTTCAATTTATTCCGCACGGCAGCATATAAAGCTGGTTGTGTGTCTTTTAAAGAGGCCGCTGTAATTAATTCTTGCTGAGCAGCCACAAGTTTAGGTGCATAAATAGTGGCTAATACTTGCCCTCGATTTACTTCTTGCCCTTCAAAGCTTACATTCAATTGTTCCAAACGACCATCAAAATAACTTGCTTGTATAGCATTGTTTTCTTCGTTTGTCGCAATTTTACCAGAGAGCGAAATTACCCCATCATTATTGCCTTCCATTATGTTCCCCACAATAGTAGTTTGAATATTTGCCAGCGCCATTGCATTTTCGGTCATCTTGATTTGATTTGCAGTTAGACCATCAGAACTTGCTTCGGCAGGAATCAAGTCCATACCACAAATAGGGCAATCATCCGGTTCTGGTTGCATAATCTGCGGATGCATCGAGCAGGTCCACATTTGATCCGAAGAAGCCTTTGAATGGTCATGACCATTTGACATTTTTTTATTGGTTGTATTCGTGCCATTTCCGAATATTAAATAACCCCCAAGTAGTCCTATAATTACTGCGATAATTAGATATAAGATATTCTTTTTCATCTGTAGATTTTTATTGTGTTTTAATGGTCCTATGTAATTCACCATTCAGCATCTCGGTTGGCAACAAGAATTGTTATGGCTCATTTCATGCTTAATTAATTGATTTTGTTTTGAGTCTGAGCGCATTTACAATTACTGAAACTGAACTAAAACTCATTGCTAATGCAGCAATCATAGGTGATAAGAGAATTCCGAAAAACGGAAATAGCACACCTGCCGCTATGGGCACACCCAATGTGTTGTATATCAACGCGAAAAATAGATTTTGCTTTATATTTCGCATTACTTTATCACTTAAGTTTCTTGCTTTTACAATCCCTTGCAAATCTCCTTTTACCAAAGTAATCATAGCACTCTCAATAGCGACATCTGTACCTGTACCCATTGCGATGCCGACATCACTTTTTGCCAATGCAGGTGCATCGTTGATTCCATCACCTGCCATTGCAACGATGTGACCTTTTTCTTGTAATTTCTCGACTTCTTCTAATTTATTTTCCGGCAACATTCCAGCTTTGAAATCGGCTAGCTTGAGTTCCTTGGCAACGGCCTTTGCGGTATCGTGATTGTCTCCGGTAAGCATAATTACCGATATACCTTTGGCTTGCAATTCCTTAATGGCCATGGCACTTGTTTCCTTTATTTTATCACCGATTACCACAAAGCCTATGGCCTCTTTGTCAATGGAGAGGTAGGATACCGTTTTCCCTTTTTTCTGATATTGATTCGCTTCACTTCGCAGGTTCGTAATAATTATTGCACTGGCCTGTTCCATCATTTTAAGATTGCCCAAAGCAATTTTTTTACCGTTTACGATTCCTTCGACCCCTTTACCAGTTACAGCATTAAAATTTTCTATTTTTAGGATTTCGACCCCCTTTTCCTTCCCATATTTTACTGTCGCTTCCGCAAGGGGATGCTCGCTGAAGGTGTTCAAGGAAACAATGTATTGCAATACTTCTTTTTTGGAATAGTCACCCCTTGAGGTAGCAATAGCTTCAACGGTCGGTTTTCCCTGGGTTATGGTACCTGTCTTATCCACGATAAGCATATCTACCTTGTCCATTTTTTCAAGAGCTTCGGCATTTTTAATCAATACGCCATTTTGAGCACCTTTACCTACGCCTACCATCACAGACATTGGTGTAGCCAGACCTAATGCACACGGACAGGCAATTATCAATACGGCAATGGCATTTACAAGCGCGTATACATACACTGGTTCTGGGCCCCAAATTGCCCATACAGCAAAAGTTATTAAAGCGATAATTACCACCACGGGAACGAAATAGCCCGAAATGATATCTGCTAATTTTTGAATAGGAGCTCGACTTCTACTGGCATCGTTTACCATTTGTATGATTTGGGAAAGCAAGGTATCACTACCTACTCTTTCCGCTTTCATTAAGAATGACTGATTACCATTGATCGTTCCGCTACTTACTTTGTCGTCTTGCACTTTATCGACTGGAATAGGTTCTCCCGAAATCATCGATTCATCTACTGTGGTTTTTCCTTCTGTAATAATTCCGTCCACTGGAATTTTATCACCTGGTTTAACACGCAGCATATCACCTTTTTGAATTTGGTCTATGAAAACTTCTTCTTCATGACCATCAACCACACGAATAGCTTTATTAGGTGCAAGTTTGAGCAGTTCTTTTACCGCAGAATTGGTTTTACTATGCGCTCTTGCTTCTAAAACCTGACCCATTAAAACTAATGTGAGTATTACCGTTGCTGCTTCAAAATAAACGTGAACTGCGTCAGATTCGGTTTTAAATTGTTCGGGGAAAAAGTCTGGAAACAACATCCCGAATACACTAAACAACCAAGCTACACCTGCACCAATACCGATGAGAGTAAACATATTGAGGTTCCACCTTTTGATACTTAGGTAAGCACGTTCAAAGAACATCCAAGTGGCATAAAACACCACAGGGATTGACAATGCAAACTGAATCCAATTCCACCATTTTTGTTCTATCAATTCGTATAATGGATCATTGGGAATCATTTCGTTCATTGCGATTAAGAAAATAGGCAAAGTGAAGCCTATAGCTATCCAGAATTTCTTCAATAATCTTTTATAGGTCTTCCCTTCTGCAGAAAGATCCGGTTGCATGGGCACTAAATCCATTCCGCAAATGGGACATTCTCCAGCTTCATCTTTAACTATTTCGGGATGCATTGGGCACGTCCATTGTTCTGAAGTTGTTGCGGATAAATTTTGTTCTTCTACTAAATCCATTCCGCACACAGGACAATCACCAGATTTATCGTAAATCTTATCACCTTCACAATGCATCGGACAATAAAATGTTCCTGTTCCCTTACCCTTAAGTTTTTCCTTTTTTGTTTCTTTCGTTTTATGATGCTCGACAAGTTTATGAATGCTGTATGCGCCACCATCATCTTGCATCGCCTTCTGAAAAGTCTCAATAGGAATGTGCGAATCCATTTCTATAAATGCTTCCTCCTTTTCTAAATCTACGGAGACGCCCATCACACCTTCCACTTTAGAAAGCGTTTGCTCTACGTGATTACGACAACCGTTGCAGGTCATTCCGTGTATGTGATAGGTATGTTTCATTTTATTACGAATTTGAATTTAACATTCAAAATTATCCTTAATTGAAATCATTCTTTGTTCCAATTCAGGTTGATGTTTACACAATTTTGTCCAATGGCTTTCTATTCCAATTTTCAATATTTCTATAGTCAGTCATAGACATTCCGGTAATGGATTTGAATTGCTTTGCCAAATGACTACTATTTTTGTAATTCAGTTCATATGCTATTTCAGAAAAGGTATTATTCTTCATTTGAATGAGTTCTTTTACCTTTTCAACTTTTAATTTTATGAAGTATTTTTCAATCGTTATTTCTTCATTTCTACTAAAAGATTTACTAATTATCGAATAGTCCTTGTTTAACTTTTTTGTCAAAAAATTGGAAAGCGTATCTCTCAATGCTCCGTATTTCTGAATTTCTTGTTGTAGATTCATTTTTACATCTGCCACCAACAAAGCCTCTGGCTCATCAATCATTTCAAACCCATTTCCAGTCAATATTTTCCTTATGGCATCTATCTTCTTTTCAGCTCCTTCTGAAAATACTATCTCACCCAAAGCAATTTTCTCTGTGGAAATTGAAGCATTTGAAAACTCATTTATCAAAACTGTTTTACAGCGGTCACAGACCATGTTCTTAACTTTGATTATCATAGTTTGTTAATGTGTATGACCATTTGCTTTGTGGTCTTCGTTCATTACGTAGGTCATTCCGCATTTTGGGCAAGTTCCTTCGGTATCACTACCGCTTCCTTCACAATGCATTGGACAAACGTAAGCCGAAGTATATTCCTTTCCTTGATTCTCAATAGTTGTTTCAGTTTTTGTTTTATTGTCTTTACAAGACGCCATTGAAACTGATGCAACTACCATCATTATTACCAAAATCGATTTGAAATTTTTCATTGTTTTTTGTTTATTGAGTATTTAAATAATTGACTACCGCACTTTGCGCATAGTATGTTGTTATGGCACTTATTTGATTGATTTGAAATTTCAATTGTAATTCCTGAATATCAAGAACATCATTAAAATCAATAGTTCCGGTTTCATAATTTTTGATGAGGATTTCTTCTGCATCATTAGCTTGTTTCAAGTTTTTATCTTGCGTCTCATATTTAATCCTAGCCTGATTGCGTTGCGAAATCGCTTTTGCAAAAGCAGATTCTAACACATTCAAGCGATTATCTTTTTGAGATGTTATTTCAAGCTGCCTGAGTTCGTTCTGTATTGAAGTAGATTTGTACTTATTATTAAAAAGAGGAACCGAAACCGAAACCATTGGCATAAAAATATCCTTACCATTATCACTAAAACTCATATCTGATCGCTCTGAAACAGGAACATAATCCAATCCAAAACCAATCATAGGATTGCGTTCTGCTTGATTTAATTCTTCTGATTGCACTACAGATTCATAGAGTTTGTCATATTTAAGCAATTCTGGATTAAGTGTTAAAGCATCCTCAGCAAACACGCCATCTTCATTTGGGAGCATTAATTTTTCAAGAATACCTACTTCTGTAGTCCCATCTCGATTAAGTAATTTGTTGAAGGTTGTCTGCTCACCTAAATACCCTTCATTTAATACTTCTTTTTGCTGCTGCAACTCATTCTGTCTAATCTGCAACCGCAATACGTCTACTGCAGATGCCTTACCAACTTCCACAGAAGTAAGTGCCAGTTTTTCATAGGTTTTCAATAATTGAATATTCTCATCAAGTACTTTTTGTTTTTCCCTTATACTATAGAGTCTATAATAAGATTGAGAAACCGAAAGTGCTAGTTTGCGCTTTGCAATCACTATTTCTACATATTCTGAATCTGCCATTGCGCTAGCGTAATTTTCTCTAGCCGTAGTCGTACCGAACCAAGGCAACATTTGTCTCACTGAAAACCTAGCGCGTTGCGCACCCGTTCTAGTTTCAGGCTCACTCACAAAATAGCCCGCACTGAATTCTGTATTGGGAATCCAATCGGCTTCGTTTACTTTTTCTTCAGCTATGTTATGGCGAAGATTATAAGCTTGAATCTCTGGACTATTACTTTCAGCTTCCTGAATATAGGATTGTAATTGTTGTGCTTTCGCAAAAGCTGAAACAAACAAAAGACAGATAATAATATTTATATTTCTCATTAGTTTGCTCTTTTTAGTTTGAATTCTTCTCTCCAACTGTACAAGACTGGTACAATAAAATAGGATGTAATATCAATTACCATTCCTCCAAAAATTGGGATGGCCATTGGTATCATAATATCGCTTCCCTTTCCTGTGGATGTCAATACCAGAAGTAAGGCAAGAATTGTAGTTACTGTAGTCATTAAACAAGGCCGTATTCGCTTTTTCGCAGCTTCTAACGCTGAATGTCTGATGCCCTTTTCATCGGTTGGTTTGTCACGGTCAAAGGTTTGTGTGAGGTAGGTTGCCATTACTACTCCATCATCGGTAGCAATACCAAATAGTGCAATGAATCCAACCCAAACTGCTACGCTCAAATTGATAGTTTTCATATTGAATAGGTCACGCATATTCTCTCCAAACAAATTGAAATTGAAGAACCAGTCTTGACCATACAACCAAATCATAATGAAACCACCCGCAAAAGCTACCGTGATTCCTGTAAAGACCATTAGTGAAGTAGAAACCGATTTGAACTGGAAATACAAAATCAAGAAAATGATTGCTAGTGCCAGCGGAACTACAACTGAAAGTGTTTTCTCTGCTCGCAACTGGTTTTCATAGGTTCCAGTAAATTGATAACTGATTCCTTTAGGAACGGTTAATTCCCCAGCAGCGATTTTTTCCTTGATTGAAGCCTGAGCATTCTCTACGACATCTACTTCAGCAAAACCATCAAGCTTATCGAATAGTACATATCCGATTAGGAACGTATCTTCACTTTTAATCACTTGTGGACCTTGTTCATAACGTATGTCAACGAGTTGGCCCAATGGCACAGGACTTCCTTTTTCTACAGGAACATAAATCTTTTTAAGGTCTTCTTCATTGCCACGTAATTCTCTTGGGTAACGCACACGATCTCCATAACGATCACGACCTTCAACAGTCTGTGTCAAAGGCATACCGCCAACAGCTACTTTTAGAACTTGCTGGACATCCATAATCGATATTCCATATCGCGCTAGTTGCTCTCTTTTTATATCAATTAATAAATAAGGTTTACCCACAATACGGTCTGCAAAAACAGCCTGCTCCTTAACACCTTCTACTTGTTTTAGAATACCTTCTAATTGTAAGCCAAAGGCCTCTATTTGGGCTAAATCTTGGCCTTTAACCTTGATTCCCATAGGTGCTCGCATTCCTGTTTGTAGCATTACCAATCGGGTTTCAATCGGTTGTAATTTCGGTGCTGAAGTTACCCCTGGCAACTTGGTCACCTTAACGATTTCATTCCATATATCATCTGGGTTATTAATTTCAAGTCGCCAGTTACGGTAGAATTCACCATCTTCATCTTCAATTAATTGTTTACGATGAATTACAAATGGGTCTCTTAATCTTGATGCATCGTAACTCGAATTTTCGCTATCTATATCCGTATTCGGGTTGATAACAAGATTGCCGTCTTTCAGTATGAAAAGTCCATCTTCATTTACTTTGTAGCGTTGCCTTTTTCCATTTGAATTACGCATGTATTCAGATTTGTACTGAATCATATTTTCATACATGGAAAGTGGTGCTGGGTCGAGCGCAGATTCTGTTCTTCCAGATTTACCTACCACCGTTTCTATTTCAGGAATGGTAGCAACTGCCATATCCAATTGTTGCAATACCCGGTTAGTCTCTGCTACACCAGCATGCGGTAGCGAGGTAGGCATTAAGAGGAATGAGCCTTCATTCAGAGATGGCATAAATTCCTTTCCGGTGTTGTTCATAATCCACACACCAGAAATAAGTACTGTTGCAGGAATGATTAGGAACAAAAGTTTATTCGCTAATGCCCATTCCAAAATCTGACCATAATACATTCTTAGAACAGAAAATATCCCTAGAACTCCAAAGCAAATAATCGCTACAAAAATCAAGTTGATAAACATACTTCTATCAAAGCCCAATGGTCTCCAATATTCTGCAAGCAGAAATAGGATAGCAGCTGAGGATATAATAATGTTAATCAGCTTTACTTTCTTCTTGTCAAGACTACCCCTTAAATTTAATAGTCCCGTTATACCAAAAGCAATCAAAACAATCCCTAACCAATAGCCCGAAATTATTGTAATTGTTCCCAATACTAAGAGCGAAATTTGAAGTACATAACCAAACGAAGATTTTAAATTCTTCTTTCCGAATAGATAGGCGGCTAATGGTGGAATTATGAATAAGGCGATAACTAAGGAAGCCGAAAGAGCCATTGTTTTGGTAAAAGCAAGGGGGCGGAATAGCTTCCCTTCTGCACCAATCATTGTAAATACGGGAACAAAACTTATAATTGTAGTAAGGACTGCTGTTAAGATTGCTCCAGAAACTTCAGAGGTGGCATTATAGATGATTTCATTTGTGGTATATTCCGTGCCGCTTTCACTAAAACGCAAGTTTTTATCATCCATATGCCGTATCATATTTTCGGCTAGAATAATACCAACATCAACCATAGTACCGATAGCGATAGCTATTCCAGAAAGCGCGACTATATTCGCATCTACATTAAAGATTTTCATGGCAACAAAAACCATCAAAACAGCAACTGGTAATAGTCCAGAAATTAAAATAGACGCCCTTAAATTGAAGATCATTATGATAATTACCAAAATGGTGATTAGTATTTCTAATGTCAATGCTTCATTAAGCGTATCGAGTGTTTCTTCAATCAGCTCTGTACGGTCGTAAAAAGGAACTACAGTAAGTTGAGATGTACGGCCATCTGCTAGTATCTTTGAAGGTAAGCCATCTTTAAGTTCATCAATTTGGGCTTTTACATTTGTGATGACTTTCATAGGGTTTGCGCCGTAGCGAGCAACAACGACACCACCAACGACTTCTGCTCCTTCCTTATCGAGAATACCACGCCTAGTTGCAGGACCAAGAGTTACGTTGGCTACATCTTTAATACGTAATGATGTAAAATTTTCAGAAGAAACAACTGCATTTTCTAAATCCGCAATGGTCTTAACATAGCCTAATCCGCGAACTAGATATTCAGCTTGGTTTATTTCTAAGGTCTGCGCTCCTATATCCTGATTACTCTCTTTTACGGCTTTTACGATTTGACTTAGACTAATTTTGTATTGGCGCATTTTTTCAGGATTAACATCGACTTGATATTCCTGTACATAGCCACCAATGGAGGCGACTTCCGAGACACCACTTGCCCCTGAAAGCGCATATTTCACATAGTAGTCTTGAATACTGCGTAGTTCCTGTAAATCCCATCCACCAGTTACATTTCCGTTTTCATCACGCCCTTCTAAAGTGTACCAATAAATTTGTCCTAATCCTGTAGCATCGGGGCCTAGAGCTGGATTTAAACCTTCTGGCAATAAATTAGCTGGTAATGAATTTAGCTTTTCTAAAATCCGGCTACGTGACCAATAAAACTCAATATCTTCTTCAAAAATGATATAGATACTAGAAAAACCGAACATAGAAGAACTACGAATCGTTTTTACACCAGGAATACCAAGTAATGAAGTAGTCAAAGGATAGGTGATTTGGTCTTCAATATCTTGTGGAGAACGACCTTCCCATTTCGTAAAAACGATTTGTTGGTTTTCACCAATATCGGGAATAGCATCTACTGCTACGGGGTTTGAAGGCAGAAAGCCGGTGTCCCAGCCAAATGGTGCATTTACAACACCCCAACCTACAAATAGGGTAAGCATTAATACTGCAACGAGTTTGTTCTCGATTAGGAATTTGATAGCTTTATTAAGCATATATATTGATGATTAAACAGTTATGGAGGTATTGCAAATTCTGAAAAACCGAATAGCAAACACACGCCTGCGGCAGGCAGATAACACATTGAGCCCTTAACGATGTGGCTATCGCAGGGCACGTCCCGATAGCTATCGGGACTGTTTAAAAATCAAATAAGGAAAGTCTGATCCAAGATCTGAACATCTCGTATCAGTGGGGGAGGCGCGTAATCTCTGAAGGGAATTACGTTTTCGTCTTGCCCTTTGAAAAGATGTGTATAGGAGTAAGTAAATGAAACAACAAATAGTTGTTGCTCAAAAGTAAGCTGATCTAAAGAAATTTTAAGGTCGTCCTGTCCATCAATGATAACTTCGATATCGGAACAACAGTTCATTTCCATTTCCATAGCTTCACATGCCTTGGAAGTTTTCGCCATTTCCGTTTTCATCATGCAGGTGTCTACCTTATCGAACATGCTGAAATCCACTAAATGGTCCCCACAATAATGCATATCCACAGAAAAAGACATGGTGGAGAATAGCACAATAAGTGCCATAGAAAAGGACGATATTTTACCTAAGAGTTCTTTCAATTGCTTTGCTAAAATACGAAATATTGATTTTCCAATTGGATTTACAATGATATTAACGAATTTTTAAGTAGTATCGTATGGTAACTTTTCAATGAAAATTCGATTTTTGAAATTTATTTAAGACAACAAAATGTTAGAGCCGCTAAAACCTCAGGTAGTATCAATATTAAATAATCAAATGCTAGACACAGAAGCTCGTCTACAACAAATCTGTGAGTTTTTGAGAAATGGTATCGAGTATTACGATTGGGTAGGGTTCTATTTTAAAAACGGCGAAAAGGAAGAATTAAAACTGGGCCCCTATGCTGGTGAACCCACAGACCATACGATTATTCCCTTTGGAAAAGGCATCTGCGGACAAGTGGCCGTTTCAAATGAAAATTTTGTCGTACCTGATGTGAAGGCACAGGACAATTATATTGCATGCAGTATTAACGTCAAAGCCGAAATCGTTGTTCCCTTGTTCGTACATGGTGAAAATATCGGTCAAGTCGATATTGATTCGAACACGCCAGATCCGTTTACAGAAGAGGATGAACGTTTTTTAGAATTTGTAAACATGGAAGTCTCCAAAATATTGGCCTAAACAGTTCAAAACTTTAACTCTTTTGTTGATAACCTGACGGATTTTTTCTCTTCAAAAAAAGTACTTTTGCTTGCTTATAAACATAACCTCTAGCACGCAAATATGAGCACTAAAAAAGCCACCTCAGCATTAATCTCAGTATTTCACAAAGACGGATTAGAACCTATTGTTCGCAAATTCAAAGAACTCGGCATCACCATTTATTCTACCGGCGGAACTGAAAAATTCATTTCGGATTTAGGTATTGACGTGGTACCGGTGGAAGAGGTTACGAGTTACCCATCAATTTTGGGAGGGAGGGTAAAGACCTTACACCCAAAAGTTTTCGGCGGTATTCTCAACCGCCAAGATAACGATAGTGATGTTGCCCAGTTAGAGGAATTCGAGATCCCTCAGTTAGACATTGTTATCGTCGATCTATATCCCTTCGAGAAAACGGTGGCAGGTGGCGCTTCGGAACAAGATATTATCGAAAAAATAGATATTGGCGGAATTTCTTTAATTAGAGCTGCAGCCAAAAATTACAAAGATGTACTTTGTGTTTCTTCCATGGAGGATTATGGTGAAGTACTTGAATTGATTTCCAATGGAAATGGAAATACCACCTTGGAAGATCGAAAACGTTTTGCCGCTAAATCATTCAATGTTTCTTCGCATTATGACACCGCAATTTTCAATTATTTCAATACCAATCACGAACTAGCGGCTTTAAAAGTAAGTGAGACCAAAGGGAAAGTATTGCGTTATGGCGAGAACCCCCATCAAAAAGGGTTTTTCTTTGGCGACTTCGATGCCATGTTTTCCAAACTACACGGAAAAGAACTTTCCTATAATAATCTTTTAGATGTTGATGCAGCCGTAAATTTGATGCTCGAATTCAAAAACGACGGCCCTACTTTTGCCATACTTAAGCATAATAATGCTTGCGGGTTAGCCCAACGCGACACGCTGCATCAAGCATACGTCGATGCCCTAGCTGGAGACCCGGTTTCCGCTTTCGGTGGTGTGCTTATTAGTAATAAAGAGATTGACAAACCAACCGCAAAAGAAATTCACCAATTATTCTGCGAAGTCGTCATTGCTCCCGGGTATACCGATGATGCTCTCGAAATTTTAAAAGGCAAAAAGAATAGGATCCTTCTAATTCAGAATGAAGTAGAAATGCCGGAAATGATGGTTAGAACCTGTTTGAACGGTATGCTTCTTCAAGAAAAAGACCATAAAACCGATTCTGTCGAAGATTTGACTATGGCCACTAAAAAGTCTCCTTCGGCTCGTGAAATCGAAGATCTCATGTTTGCCTCCAAATTATGCAAACATACCAAATCAAACACGATTGTATTGGCCAAGAACAAACAACTATGTGCAAGTGGAACTGGTCAAACATCTCGTGTAGACGCCTTAAACCAGGCAATTCATAAAGCCAAGTCGTTTAATTTCGACCTTGATGGTGCGGTAATGGCCAGTGACGCATTTTTTCCATTTCCAGATTGTGTGGAAATTGCGCATAAAAATGGCATTTCATGCGTTATACAACCGGGCGGATCGATAAAAGACCAATTAAGTATTGATTATTGTAATGAGAATGGAGTTGCCATGGTAATGACGGGCACACGTCATTTCAAGCATTAATTTTACTACTTTTGTCGATGAAATGCACCCCACGCATACATGTAACATAACCAAATTAACTAATAATGGGATTTTTTGATTTCTTGACCGAGGAAATCGCCATCGACTTAGGTACGGCGAATACACTCATCATTCATATGGACAAAGTCGTTGTCGACAGTCCTTCCATCGTAGCCAGAGACCGAATTTCAGGTAAAATCATTGCAGTTGGCAAAGAGGCTAACTTGATGCAGGGTAAGACCCACGAAAACATAAAAACCATTAGACCCTTAAAAGATGGGGTAATAGCAGATTTTGATGCATCTGAAAAGATGATCAATATGTTCATCAAAAATATTCCGGCCCTAAAAAAGAAATGGTTTCCACCTGCCTTGCGGATGGTAATCTGCATTCCCTCAGGGATTACGGAAGTTGAGATGCGTGCGGTAAAAGAGTCCGCAGAACGCGTAAATGGCAAGGAAGTTTATTTGATTCATGAACCCATGGCCGCGGCCATTGGTATAGGTTTGGATATCATGCAACCCAAAGGAAACATGATTGTTGATATAGGGGGTGGTACTACTGAGATCGCTGTTATCGCCTTAGGAGGTATTGTGTGTGACAAATCCGTAAAAATTGCAGGTGATGTATTCACCAATGATATCATCTATTATATGCGTACGCAACACAACTTATATGTAGGTGAAAGCACCGCTGAGAATATAAAAATAGAAATCGGATCTGCTACTGAGGACCTTCAAACCCCTCCTGACGAAAAATCAGTTCAAGGACGTGATTTATTGACTGGTAAACCCAAACAAGTTCAAATATCATATCGCGAAATTGCAAAAGCACTTGATAAGTCCATTTTACGAGTTGAAGATGCCGTCATGGAGACCTTATCGCAGACACCTCCCGAACTTGCGGCTGATATTTATAATACCGGAATCTATTTAGCAGGTGGTGGTTCTATGCTACGTGGTTTAGACCGAAGGCTTTCCCAAAAGACCGATTTACCCGTCTATATTGCGGAAGACCCATTACGAGCCGTTGTTCGTGGTACAGGTATCGCATTGAAGAACCTAGAACGCTATAAGAGTATTCTTATCAAGTAAAAAAAAGCGATCAGGCAGACTTATCCTTCATTTTATACGTCCAAAATTATAAGGGCTACATAAAATTTTTAGCGCATGCAGCAAATCATCAACTTTATCATAAGATATAAGAATTTTCTTCTGTATCTCTTTTTGTTGATGGTCTCATTAGGTTTTACCATTCAGTCGCATTCATACCATCAATCTAGCTTTTTCAATTCCTCAAGTTGGCTTACGGGCAATATTTATGAAACATCCAACAGTATCTCATCATACTTTGACCTCGATGATGAAAACAAAAAATTGGTTGAAGAGAATCAAAGATTACGAAAACTGCTTTTTAATCGAGAATCAAACGATTCAATTGTATTGGACACCGTTCAGGCTGAATATACAATCACCACTGCACAGGTCATTAAAAACAGCTATGCCGATCGACGAAATTATATTACAATCAACAAAGGAGAAAAAGATAGTGTAAAACCTGACATGGGCGTCATTACGTCCAAGGGAATCTTGGGTATTGTAGAAAATACCTCTAATCACTTCGCTACCGTACAGAGCATTTTGAATGTCAACTCGAACATCAATGCCAAGTTGAAGAACACGAACCATTTCGGGTCTTTGGTATGGAATGAAGAGGCTTACAATGTGGTTCAACTCATTGACATACCAAAATTGGTGCCGTTAATTGTGGGCGACACCATTGTGACCGGGGGTATGAGTAGTATTTTTCCCGAGAACATTCCTATTGGTACGATTAAAAAATTCCAACTCGACAACGCACAGGGTTTTTGGCGTATCGATATCACGCTTTTTAACGATATGACAAACATAAAAAATGTGTATATCGTGAACAATGAAAACCGACTTGAAATACTAGAATTAGAAGAAGAGACCATTTCCAATGATCAGTAATTATTACTTCATCAATGTAATTCGATTCACACTACTTGTTTTAGTACAGGTATTGGTATTCAACAGGCTTAACTTTTTTGGCTATATCAACCCAATGGTCTACATCTTGTTTTTATATTGGTATCCCATAAAACAGAGGAGGTCGGTTTTTATTGGTTTGAGTTTTCTTTTAGGGCTGTGTATTGATTTCTTTTCTGATACGATGGCCATCAATGCCGCTTCTACAGTAACGATAGCATATTTAAGGCCGACAATAATGCGTTTTGTTTTCGGGGTAAATTATGAATTTCAAAGTTTTAAATTAGGTAACGCCACCAGAGTACAACAATTCACGTTTTTAGCGTTATTAATAGTAGTGCATCATCTGGTATTCTTTAGCGTGGAAATTTTCAGTTTCGCTAATGTGCTACTAATATTGAAAAAAGTATTTTCCATTGGGCTGGCCACCTTGGTGCTCTGTTTACTATTCAGCTCACTTTTTAGTGTTTCAAAAGAATGAAGAAGATTCTACTCTCGTCGATTATCATTATCATCGGTATCACTTTTATCGGTAGATTATCGTATTTGCAGATTTTTAGTTTTTCTCCTGATCAAGTTCTGGAAGACCCTGCCATAAAGGCTATTTATGACTATCCAGAGCGAGGTTATATCTATGACCGAAACGGAAAGCTTTTAGTGGGAAATGACCCTGCCTACGACGTTATGGTAATACCCCGGGAAGTAAAGGTCTTAGACACATTGGAATTCTGTTCTTTGTTGGATATCGATATTGAAAAATTCAGAAAACAACTTCGAAGAGCGCGAATATATTCTCCAAGGTTACCTTCCGTATTGGTACATCAACTTTCAAAAGAGGATTATGCACGACTTCAGGAGAAAATGCGGAGATATCCCGGTTTCTACATTCAAAAAAGATCTCTTCGCTATTATGACATGAATGCCGGGGCCAATGTTCTAGGTTATATTAGTGAGGTAAATGAACGCGACCTTAGAAAAAACCCTTATTATGTGCAAGGGGAATTAACAGGTCGCACTGGTGTTGAAAAAGTCTATGAAGATACCTTAAGAGGTCGTAAAGGCGTTCAATACATTCAAAAGGATAGGTTCAATCGGGATATTGGCAAATACAAAGATGGTCTTTTGGATGTTCAACCGATACAAGGAAAAGAGATAAGCCTCACTATTGACAAAGATTTACAGGAATATGGGGAAAAATTAATGAACGGGAAATGGGGTGGTATTGTAGCCATCGAACCTTCTTCCGGAGAAATTCTAACAATGATTTCTGGCCCGACCTACGACCCATCACTTTTGGTTGGTCGAAAACGCTCTGCCAACTACAGTAAATTACATTACGATACGATTTCTAAACCCACATTCGATAGATCGATTTCTTTTGAGAAAAGTCCGGGCTCCCCTTTTAAGGCAATTAACGCACTTATCGCCTTGCAGGAAGATGCAATTACTCCTTCTACTACATTTACATGCTATCACGGATTTTACATTGGCAGGAATAAGAAAGGTTGTCATTGTGGCGGAGGTACGAGAAGACTAAATGATGGTATCTACAAATCTTGTAACGCCTATTTCGTAGGTGCCTATAAAAAGATATTCGAGCAGTTCGACTCAAACGCAGCGGCTATGGATGCTTGGGAAAAACATGTTAGAAGCTTTGGTTTGGGTTCATATTTAGGATCGGATTTACATACAGGTAGACCTGGAAGTGTTCCTAGTACAGAACTTTATAACAAATGGTATGGTGAAGGAGATGCAAGATGGTCAGCAGTTACTACCTACTCAAATGCAATAGGGCAAGGTGAGGTTAATGTTACCCCGATACAATTAGCAAATATGACCGCAGCAATTGCCAATAGAGGTTTTTACTATACTCCGCATATTTTGAAGAAAGTCAATGGTGAAGAAATCAGTGACCCAAACTTTGTTGATCCCAAGTATACGACGATTAATAAAAGACATTTTGAACCAGTCATTCAGGGCATGGCCCAAGTTTATAAAAGAGGTACCGCCCAATACGTTCAAATACCCGATATTGAAATTGCGGGAAAAACAGGTACCGTAGAGAACTTCATGGTAATCGACACTGTTAGAACACAACTGACCGACAATTCCGTATTTGTAGCCTTTGCGCCCGTTGACAACCCACAAATCGCAATTGCCGTATATATACAAAATGGGTATTACGGTTCTCGTTATGCAGGACATATTGCTTCTTTATTGATAGAAAAATATCTCAAGGGAGAGATAACCAGAAAGGACCTCGAGAAACGAATGCTGGAAAGAACACTTGAAAGCGAATATGCAAAACCTTATAGCGGTGAAGCGTTTGAAATAAACGAATACGATTGGAGCAAACACGCTATAAAACCAAAAACGGATACTATTCCTTCAAGATAAACTAGTATGTCTGGTAAAAGTCTTCTTAAGCGACTTGATTGGTTAACGGTATTCATTTATTTGGCATTACTGACCATAGGTTGGGTGAATATCTATTCTAGTACGTTCATCGAGACTGATTCCTCAATTTTTGATTTCGGAACATTACACGGCAAACAACTTTTTTTTATCGGAGTTAGTTTCGTTACAATCATTATTCTCTTGGCACTAGATGCAGGCTTTTACGAACGTTTTTCAAGCCTGTTATACGTTATTGCGATGGTTATGCTTTTGGGGCTGTTTCCATTTGGAAAAACCATAGCCGGAGCAACCTCATGGTATGATCTCGGTTTTTTCAACCTTCAACCATCTGAATTGGCCAAGGTAGCAACAGCACTCGCCCTAGCGAAATACCTCAGCGACATCCAAACCGATATAAAAAGACGCAAAGATCAATGGTATGCATTCTTGGTATTGCTTATACCAGCAGTTTTGATTATCCCACAGCCTGACCCAGGTAGTGCTCTTGTTTTCTTTGCTATGGCTTTTGTAATCTTCCGCGAAGGCCTGCCATTATATTATCTGGGAATCGTTTTATTGGCCATATTAATCTTCATTACCACATTGATGTTTGGAACCATTTGGGTCGGCATCACCTTAACCCTGCTAATTGTTCTCTTTTTATTGTTGAAGAAGAAGACGTTTAAAGTTCCGATTTTTCCTTTGGTATCAGTGGTGGTGGTGGCAATTCTCTTTTCTCTCTCTGTAAATTTTGTTTTCAATAATGTCTTTGAACAACGTCACCGAGATCGTTTCAGTCTTTGGCTTCGCTTGGAAAAAGACCCAGCCAAACTAGAGAAAATACGAAAGACCATTGGTTACAATACCTACCAATCAGAAAAAGCTATCGAGTCTGGCGGATTTTTTGGAAAAGGGTTTTTAGAAGGAACAAGAACAAAAGGAGATTTTGTGCCGGAACAGCATACTGATTATATCTTTAGTACCGTAGGGGAAGAATGGGGGTTTGTAGGCACCACTACAGTAGTACTCTTATTTACTATACTCTTGCTTCGTTTGGTTTATCTTGCCGAAAGACAGAAAAATCCCTTTAGTAGAATGTATGGCTATGGGGTAATCTCCATTTTATTCGTGCACTACTTCATCAATATCGGCATGGTCATCGGTATCTTACCTACCATCGGTATTCCGCTGCCTTTCTTTAGCTATGGAGGTTCGGGATTATTGTTTTTTACGATTTTACTCTTCATCATGCTTCGTTTGGATTCCAATCGATTGAAAGAAGGATTCTAGACTTCTTAGATTGACAAACTAAAATCGCCAACCAGAAGAATTCACTTGAACTTCCAAGGTATTTTCTAAATCATCCGATAGGTCCTGAAAGAAATCAATGCCGGTTTGTTTCTCAATTAAATCCACGGGCACCAGAAATGACTTTAAAGCTTTAGTGCTTTCTCTTCCTTCCATCAAAAAACCCAACACTTTCAGATTATCCTTGGTTCCCCGAGCTATGATTTTGTAATAATATCTGGGCACGGCTACATCCTCCTCTCCTATTTCTACCAAATCCGCCTCCAGTATTCCAGCAGTGATTACGAATACTTCATCATACCGTTTCGCCCATCGTCTCACCTGCATTTCTAGGCGATTCCATACCCCAGCATTAAAGTTGCGGTCTTGCGGACTTACATTACTTGTATAAAAAGTTTCGTTATAGGCATATTCCGAAAATCGACGATCACCGGCTGGGCAGAGATGACCTCGGTCATAACCTGAACCTTTATAATTTCGCCAGTCGGCAGATTTGGTTTTCACCTTCGGATCTTCTATGAAGTAAGGACGTTTTCGGTCATCATTAGTCAAATGACCTTTCTTAAGTGTGTAAGCGACCCATTCGGCCTGCTCATAAGGTTCACTATATGACAACATAAAGTGTTCATGTTTTACAAGTTGGCCCGTAGTGGAACTTGGCAGTAAATAGTTTGGAAGATTTGTTCGAACACCATCACTTTTAGGATCTGAGTAGGTATCCGGTGTATAAAAATTTTCAAATACCCAAAAACCTACGACACAAGCCAAAATCAAAATGGCATAAATAGTCTTGTTATTGTTATTTTTTCGCTTTCGCATGCTTCAAATTTAATATAATTTAGGAGTACAACTTTGCTAAGTCACAATGTAAGTTTTGGGCAGATAAAACGACAAAAACAATAGTAAAATAAAGTACTAACATTCATTAAAAAAGAAAGGAAATCTGAAACCAGACCGTTGAGTTGAAAAAACAGCATCGGAATGGCGCGAAATTTTAACTCCTGAACAATTCGGAATTACCCGAAAAAAAGGAACCGAGGCTACACATTCCGGGGCTCTTTGTGGTATTCACGAAGCCGGCAAATACAATTGCACTTGTTGTGGCTCTCCACTTTTTGATTCTACAATCAAATCCGAGTCTGGAACAGGATGGCCAAGTTTCACCCAACCCATTAAAGAAAATACAATCAAGTATGAAAAGGATACCCTGTTCGGTATGGTACGTATAGAGGTGATGTGTAACACTTGCGATGCGCATTTGGGTCATGTCTTTCCCGATGGGCCTGAACCGAGTGGACTTAGATATTGCATCAATTCAGAATCAAGGCAATTAGAAGCTGTACAAGAAGATAAAAAAGAAAGGGTAAATAATGAATCTTAAAAAGTTAGAAGTAGCCACTTTAGGCGGTGGCTGTTTTTGGTGTATCGAAGCTGTTTTACAAAGGGTAAACGGGGTAGAAAAAATTATATCCGGTTATACAGGAGGCACTGCACCTGGAAAACCGACCTATAGGGAAGTATGCTCCGGTCTGACCGGGCATGCCGAAGTAGTACAGGTAACTTTTGATCCTGAAAGGATTTCCTTTAAAGAACTACTGATACTATTTATGACTAGCCACGACCCTACGTCTTTGAATCGACAGGGCGGTGATATCGGCACTCAGTATCGTTCTGTGATTTACTATCACGATGAATCGCAAAAAGAAATCGCCAAGTTGGTTGCCAAAGAAGTGGCACCCTATTTCGAGAATCCCATTGCGACCGAAATAAGTCCTTTAGCAACGTTTTATGCAGCTGAGGACTATCACCAAGAATACGATAACAATAATAGCTCACAGGGCTATTGTAGCGCAGTAATAAGGCCTAAATTGGCTAAGCTGAGAGAGATGCATGCTGACAAAATGAAGACCCTTAGCAGCCGCTAGTTCATTTTTCATGCAAAAGTAGCAGCGGTTGTTCAATAAGTTAACAACCGCTGTTTTTCTATTCTTAATTTAAAGAAAGGACATTTAGTATGTCAAAGAAATCTACACCTGATAATCAGGTATTAAAAGCCCTTAAGTTTGAGGTTAAACACTGGGTTGATGCAAATGGCACCAAAACACAGCCTTTTGAATTATCCGATTTTGAGGGGCATGAAGCCAATACCTATGAAAAGATGGTCGAGACCCAAAAGCAGTATGGTTTAAAAATTCCTTTTGGGCATGATGTGGGTGATGATGATAAATCCACATCCAATATCATGAAAAACCATCGAACAGGAGGCACCCCATGGTTCATATTCATTGACATAAACGATAATATAGTTTTTGCAGATTTTCATTTAAATGAGAATGCCGTCATAGAATTTTTAAGATCCATATGATGTCGAATTCGATTCCTATCATAAAACTATACGGCGCTGAAGGTTGCCATAAAACGAAATACTATCAACTTTTGTTGGATGAAACCGAGCTGCCTTATCAATTCCTCGATGTAGAGGATAATAAAGACCACGCAACAGAATTGCGTGGTCTTTATGAAAACGAAAAACTTAATTTTCCGACGATTACGATCGGATCTAAAAAATTGAGAAACCCTTATAAGGAGGAATTACACAAATGGTTGAACAAGCTAATTCCGGAGCGACTTCCTATAATTCATGATACGGATAATAGGCGCTTTATATTAGACATCAATGGTGAACTAGCAAAAGTAACGTACCAATTGCGAGGTGACAGGATGTATCTAATTCACTCTGAAGTACCTTTTAACATGAGAGGGCAAGGCATCGGCAAAGTATTAGTAGAAAAAACCTTTGAAAAATTGACGGAAGAAAAGTTCAAGGCTGTGGCAGTATGCAGCTATGTGAAAGTTGTGGCAAAAAGAAGCAAAAAATGGAATACAATTATCGAACAAGCAAATTAAACTGGACTCCATGATGTATTTGAAACAAATTAGAAAACTACCTGTTGGGTATTCTAAAGTACGTTGCCAAAATAAAAAATACGGCGTAACCCGAACTGATTTCAATAATGGCCGCAGTCATAAAGTATTTGCTCAGGAGCTTGGGGGGAAAAAATTTATTAGTTTGAATTACTATCTAACCCATAAGGGTGAACATTTAAAGCCCTGTGAAATGACCGATAAGAAAGTCATTGATTTCCTCAACTTTTATCAAATTCTATAAGCATATTTTTTGGCAAAACAAAACCCTGCCCAATGGGCAGGGTTTTAGTTTATACCGAGTTGTATTGATATTATCCTTTTACACTGGCCAATTTACCGTTTTTGATATTGTTCATTTTAAGATCTTGTAAGACGTTTATTGCCTCCTCAACATAAACATCTTTCGCTAAATCTTTATGCCAACGATCTCTTTTTTCTCGCAATACAGAATCTTTGGTAAACAATTCTTGCTCATATTTCAATGATTCGAAGGACAATTTAGAATCATACTCTTTCATCTTTTTGAAATAATCAGACTTCTTTTTATCCTTGCTCTTCTCAGCTTTATACGTTTCATAGTTCAAAGAAATCAGATTTTCCTCTTGCTGGGTCTTTATCCATTTCGCATTTTCCTCAATTAATTCGATTTGAGGGTTCTTGGCCATCCTGGCCTTACTATTAGCAATCGTCTGATCATAATCGATATACCCTTCCCATGGCTCATAGTCTGCAGGGGATATCTTATCCCATTTCAAGGGGTTCGACTGATCACGTTCCCCTATATCAATATAGCTATACTTATCAGGTACTACCACATCACTTTTTACACCTTCTAATTGTGTAGAACCACCATTAATTCGATAGAACTTTTGGGTAGTCAATTTAATAGCACCTAAATCCCCATGCTCATTACTACGTACTATATTTCCTAAATCTATAACATTTTGAACTGTTCCTTTACCAAAAGTCTGCTTACTTCCTATGACGATCGCTCTTTTATAATCTTGCATTGCAGCGGCCAAAATCTCCGAGGCCGAGGCAGATAGTTCATTTACTAAAATAACGAGAGGACCATCCCACTGAACACGCTCGTCTTTGTCATCATACACTTCTTTTCCTTTACCAGATGAACGTACTTGAACAATTGGTCCGTCTTTGATGAACAGTCCGCTCATTTCAATTACCGCTTTCAGGGATCCACCTCCATTATCTCTCAAATCAAGAATCAAACCTTCAGCTCCTTCCTGCTTCAAACGTTCAATTTCTTTTGCAACATCAGTGGCACAATTTCGATCGGTATAATCATCGAAATCAACATAGAATTTAGGTAAGTTAATCAACCCAAAATTTAGATTGTCCTTCGAGATCTTAGCAGATTTTGCAAAAGATTCCTCTAACTCGACCACATCGCGAATCAAAGAAACCACATCGGTTGACCCATCTATCTTTCGAACCGTTAGCTCTACCACCGTACTTTCAGGGCCTTTTATCATTTTAATGGCATCATCCAATCGCATTCCCACGATATCAACAGGCACCTCACCTTCTTGGGCGACTTTCAAAATAATATCTCCCACTTCCAAACTTGCGTCTCGCCAAACAGGTCCTCCAGAAATAATGTCAACTATTTTTGCTCCTTCGGGCTTCTTTTGCAAGCGGGCCCCAATACCTTCAAATTTACCCGACATTCTTGTGTCGAATAATTCCTTGTCTTCCGGAGCAAAATAGAATGTATGGGGGTCAAATTCATCTACAATGGTATTCAAATATTGTACAAACCAATCTTTACGTTGTAGGTCACTCACAAATTCAAAAAATTCATCCAACGTCTTTTTAGTCGATACCCTGGCGGAAATTTCAGCTTCTTTAGGAGCCATCGGCTTGTCTGCATCGGTATCCTTGTCATGAAAATCGGGTGCTTCATCAGGGGAATGCACATGGCCGTTAGTAACTTTAGCGTCATATGTGTTCAAGGTAGCATACTTCAATTGTTGTCTCCAACGCTCTTTTAAAACTTTTCTCGATTCCGCGAAAAGCAAATCATTGTATTCAATATTGATGCTCTCTTTCTTGGCAAAATCAAATGGTTCTTCTAGCACTTCTTGATAAATCTCCTTCGCATCTTCCATACGTTGCATCAAACGATTATAGACCAAATTAAAGAAAGTAATATCGGTGTTTTTTATCTGATCATCGATTTGAAACTTTTGTTGCTCGAATTCCTTAATGTCCGATTCTAGAAAATATCTTTTTGTCGGATCGATAACGTCAATGAAATCTTCGAAGACATTTACTGAAAAATCATCATTGATATCCTTTGGTTCATAGTGCGCTTTATTTAGTACGTAGGTTATAAGGTCCAATAAAAGCTTGTCTTTATCATCATTTTCAAAAGTCTTGTTAGTAAAACTGCATGATGCCGCAGCAACTAAGACTACAAATAGGCCAATGGCTAAATTCTTCTTCATAAACTATATTTTTGTTATCCTGAAACGTGCTTAAAACTTGGGTTAAGGCATTACATTGGAAACAGGTTTTTAATCGATTCTCTAAGATACAGAAAAAACCATGCCAGTCTAAGGCCCAATAGCAATTTTTTCTATAATTGGGACAAGCGATACTATCTTTGTTTAAAAACGTATTTTTGACCCATAAATTATACCATATGCCAAAACCTTTGATTCTTGTTACCAATGATGATGGAATTACCGCTCCTGGTCTACGTGCATTAGTACGTTTTATGAAAGATATAGGAGAGGTTATCGTGGTAGCACCTGACAGTCCACAATCCGGAATGGGCCATGCCATAACCCTCGATAGCACACTCTATTCAAAGAAGATGAAAATTGATCTTGAAAACGGAGCGGAAGAGGAGTACAGCTGCAGCGGTACGCCCGCAGATTGTGTAAAATTGGCGCTTCAGGAGCTTTTGTCAAGAAAACCGGATATCTGTGTAAGCGGCATCAATCATGGTTCAAATTCATCAATAAATGTGATTTATTCTGGCACCATGAGTGCTGCTATAGAAGCCGGAATAGAAGGAGTACCTGCAATTGGCTTCTCTTTGTGCGATTATTCATGGGAAGCAGATTTCGACCAGGCAGGAGAATATGTGAAAAAAATTGTCAGTGAGGCCATTCTAAACAAAATGCCCCAAGGTGTGGTTCTGAATGTCAACATTCCCAAATTATCGAAATCAGAAATAAAAGGTATAAAAATCTCACGACAAGCACGTGCGAACTGGAAAGAGAAATTTGACAAAAGAACCAACCCGATGGGCAAAGACTATTATTGGCTAACAGGTGAGTTTGAATTGCTAGATAAAGGGGAAGATACCGACGAATGGGCCCTAGCAAATGGATATATTTCCGTTGTTCCTACTCAATTTGACCTTACGGCACATCACGCCATTCAACACATCAACAATTGGAATCTGCAGGAGTAAAAAACATTGAATTTGATAGTAGATTTCTAACAAACCAAAGCCGAATTAAAAAACATGCTTCCATCTAAAAAGAACGTCAAGAAAGAAATAATAATAGGATTTCTTGTGGGAATCATTGCCAATACCATAGGCATACTTCTATACATCTTGTTATTTTCCGAGCTTGGAATAAAAGAAACCTTTCAAGCGGCAATTCAACAGGGTCATGTGGGTAGCCTTTTGGCCTTAGGTGCAATTTTAAATCTTATAGCATTTTTCCTTTTCCTTCGTATTAGAAGAGACAACCGCGCAAAGGGAGTTTTACTAGCAACCATTTTAACGGCATTGGTAATTTTGTATTATAAGGTGTTTTGAATCTATTTTGTCCCCCTGAGCACGGTCGAAGCGCTAGTAAGGACAAAAGTCATAGACCACGCTCAGACTGACATTTGAACTTGAACTTGTACTTGAAAATGAAATACTACATCATCGCTGGGGAAGCATCAGGAGACCTTCACGGGTCTAACCTTATCAAGGCACTAAAGGCTAAAGATTTAGCTGCCGATATACGTTTCTGGGGAGGTGATTTAATGAGCCAAGCAGGTGGCACATTGGTAAAACACTACAAAGAAATGGCCTTTATGGGGTTTCTTGAAGTGCTGCTGAACATTCGTGTTATTTTCAAAAACATTAGATTCTGTAAACAGGATATTGAAAACTTTAATCCTGATCTTATCATTTTTATTGACTATTCGGGCTTTAATCTTCGAATAGCCAGATGGGCGAAAACAAAAGGCTTTACGACCAATTACTATATATCTCCTCAAATTTGGGCTTCCCGTGAGGGCCGTATTGAAAAAATAAAACGTGATATTGATGACATGTATGTCATCCTTCCTTTTGAAAAGGATTTTTACGAAAAAAAGCATGGTTTTGAAGTGAATTTCGTGGGACATCCACTCATTGATGCTATTGAAAATAGAATCAGAACCGATGGGCACCATTTTCGAGAAGAGCACCATATCGACCGCGATAAGCCCATTATTGCGCTCCTTCCTGGAAGCAGAAAACAAGAAGTACGGAAAATGCTCTCCGTTATGCTTTCTATAGTTGAAGATTTTTCAAACTATGAATTTGTGATAGCCGGTGCGCCAAGTTTAGATCGGGAGTTTTACGCACCCTTTCTAGAGAATCCGAATGTGGGTTTTGTCGACAATAAAACCTATGAATTATTAAGTATTGCCCATGCCGCTTTGGTTACTAGCGGTACGGCAACATTAGAAACCGCCTTATTCAAATTACCGCAAGTGGTCTGTTATAGGGCTAATTGGTTGTCCTATCTAATCGCAAAACGAATAGTTACCCTTGAATATATTTCGTTGGTCAACTTGATCATGAAAAAGGAAGTCGTAAAAGAGCTTATTCAAGCGGACCTAACTTCTAAAAATATAAAGTCGGAATTGAAGCAAATCATTGACGGTCCAAAACGAGAATCACAGCTCAAGGCTTATGAAGAACTTGAAAAACAGTTAGGCGGTAGGGGAGCAAGTGATAAAACTGCTCATCTGATGCTCCAAAAAATAAAACGGGAAATTGAGTAAGTTAACCTGCTGAAATGGCGGGGTTAGATCAACCTGCAATTTTGGGAAGGCATGGCCTGCTTGACAAAATTAGGCGTCACTAATAATAATTTCATTAATTTTGAGTTTCAAGAGCTAAAGACACTTCTTGAAAATGAAAAAACTCCTTTTCCTTTTTCTCGGAATTTTGATGATTAACTGTGGTAGCGTTAAAAAAAAGACGACTTACAGTAAAAACTATAGCAAAAAGCGAAAAGTTTCGGTTGAAGCCTCTACCCCAGATCCAAATAATCTACCCAGGAAAACCACAAGAAATTCCTCAAGAAGTACCACATTGGTTGCAGACAATATTATCAATACAGCACTTACCTTTTCCGGAACACGCTATAAATATGGAGGAACTACCAAAAAAGGCATGGACTGTTCAGGTCTTCTCTACGTCTCTTTTGCCGAGCACGAAGTGAAATTACCCCGGGTCTCTTATCATATGGCCGAGGAAGGAAAAAAGGTGAAAATAAAAAATGTTGAAAAAGGGGATTTATTATTCTTTAAAACAAGAAAACGCGCTCGTCGCATCAATCACGTGGGCATGGTAGTAGCTATTGAAGGTGATGAAATTAAATTTATTCATGCTTCAACTTCTCGAGGTGTGATCGTTTCTTCTTTACGAGAGGGTTATTGGAACCATGCTTTTGTAAAGGCTACTCGGATTTTATAATAAAACGATTATTACTACCTTTTAGCGTAAGAATTTACGCTATGAAATTTTTTAGATTTGTTTCAATCAAATTAACCTTTTTTTTGGTTCTGGGGATATCAATAGGGAGATACTTCAATCTTCCATTAATTCTTGCTTTAGCTCTTACAGGAAGTTTTCTACTTGTACTCGCACTTCTTTTCTTTACAAACAAAGACCGAAATGCCATCTCTTTCGGGGCCGTTATGGCTTTGACCACCATAAGTATTGGCATGTTGTCCATAAGCTTATGGCAACCTAAAAATTGGAGTACTCACTATAGTCATTATGAATTTAATGACGGTGGCACCTTCAAATTGAAAATCAGAGAGCTGCTAAAATCAAATGCTTTCGCAGACAGATATGTAGCCCTAATCAAAGATATAAACGGGCAGAAAACTTCAGGAAAAATCATCTTGACCATACCCATTGACAGTACCAAAGATGCCTTTCAGGTCGATTATGAATTACTCGTGTATGGCGTTTTGAATGAAATCAAGGCTCCCTTGAATCCGTATCAATTTGATTATCGCGAATATCTGATAGGTCTGGGTATTTACCATGAATTGAAAATTGACGCGAACAATCATAAGTTATCAAAACCCTATACTTCAAGCCTATACGGATTAGCGGCATCCACAAGGAATAAAATCACTTCAAAGCTAAAACTAGCGAATTTTGGGAAGGATGAACTAGGCATCATTCAAGCATTATTATTAGGGCAGCGTAATTCCGTTACTACCGAAATCTATGACAACTATAAAGATGCTGGAGCGGTTCACATATTAGCGGTTTCCGGTCTACATATTGGCATACTGTTACTGCTACTTCAATTTCTACTTCGTCCGTTAGACAGCTTTCCAAAAGGCAAGACCATCAAGCTGTTGGTTATTGTATTGTTACTTTGGTGCTTTGCTTTTCTCGCCGGTCTGTCAGCCTCAATAGTTCGTGCGGTGACCATGTTTTCGTTTGTGGCTTATGCTTTTTATTTGAATAGGCCGAGCAATACCTTTAATATTCTGGCCTTATCAATGTTCTTCATCTTGCTTCTTTTCAACCCCATGTTCCTATTTCAAGTTGGCTTTCAGATGAGTTATGCCGCTGTATTTGCAATCTCATGGATATATCCAATGCTGCAGCGTTTCTGGAATCCTAAAAACACCGTTGTAAAAAAGGCTTGGCAATTATTCTCCGTAAGTATAGCTGCCCAACTAGGCGTACTTCCGATTAGTTTATTTTACTTCCATCAATTTCCAGGATTATTTTTTATCTCTAACCTATTAATCGTTCCTTTTTTAGGACTCATACTTGGAATAGGAATCTTGGTCTTGGTTTTGGCGCTCCTAAATATACTACCCGATTTTCTAGTGCTTTGGTATGATAGGATGATTAGCCTCATGAACTCCGTTATTGAATGGGTCGCACAACAGGAAACTTTTATCTTTAAGAACATTTCATTCGACGGAATACAATTGTTATTGGCCTATTCGATACTAATTTCACTGTTGGTACTTTGTGCAAAATCAAGTTTTAAAAGAACGATTGCCTTTCTGACCACACTCATTGTATTTCAGTCTTGGCTACTTTTTTCTACCCTGAGCAATGCGAAAAAAGAAAAACTACTGCTCCTGCATCAGACCAAGAACTCCGTCATGATACATCAAAATGGAAATCAACTCACTATACATTCACCAAATCCCAAAGTGGCCGAAAAACTGGTAACGGATTATATAATAGGGGAACGCATCAAAACCAATCAACATCGGTTTTTGGAAAACAGCTATCTTGTTGAAGGGAAAAGAGTAGTTATTCTCGATAGCACCGGCATGTATTCTTTAATGGATACACCTACGGATTTTCTGGTACTGACCCAATCACCAAAGATCAACTTAGAACGCCTATTAGATTCCATTCAACCCAAACAAGTCATCGCCGACGGCAGCAATTACAAAAGTTTCATCAACAGGTGGGGTACAACCTGTGCCAATAGAAAACTCCCTTTTCACTATACCGGTGAAAAAGGAGTATATTACTTTAAGTGAAATTCAATTAATGAATTTTGCCCATTAATTTCTTAATTAGCGGAGAAGCAACCAAAACAATTACCCCAGCACCAATAGCGTATTTCGCTATTAAATCAAATCCTCCCGTATAAACTTCCAAGGTATCGAACCCTCCGACATTCTTATCATCGCTCTCGATTGCCAGCTGTTTTCCTATAAAGCCAACAATTTGAAAAGCGAAAGCTGACGACAAAAACCAGACGCCCATGATGAAAGCCATGAAACGAACTGGGGATAAATCCGTCATTTTAGAAAGTCCAACCGGTGACATGAATAACTCCCCAATAGAAAGTAAGAAATACATTAACAACAAATAGGCAAAGGGCACCAGACCATTTTCATTGGCACTTGCTCCACTAATAGCTAAAATATAAAAACTGATACCTGCAAAAAGCAATCCCAATCCAAATTTATAAGGAGTTCGGGGATTCCATTTATTTTTGCTCAACCAGGTCCACATCATAGATATTGGGATGGCCAAAATAATAATGAACATTGAATTTAACGAATTCGTCTGAGCAGCGGACATAATACCTTCTAAGTCAATATTTCGTGCCGCGAACAAAGTAATCACACTACCAGAGAGTTCATGAAACCCCCAGAAAATGGTCATGAAAAAAGTCAATAGCACTGCGACGAATAATTTTTTTCGTTCATCTAAGGTTGCCTTGTACATAATAAAGGCTAAATAGGTCAGAACAGTGACACCTATACCGGTAAAAATAATATTTACAATATTCTGGCCAGCGAAGAGCCCTTCAGTTGCCACAGATTTATAGGCAGATAATAAAAAAGCAATTAAAGGTGCCGAAAGCACTGCTAAAACAGGAACAAGAAGGCCTTGTTTGATACCAAGAACTTTTTTTCCCAGTACTTCCTCATTTGGGGGAAGCCCTCTATTTCCAAAAACGTTCTTTTTAATACCGCTCCAAAATACAATTAAACCGGTCAACATCCCTACACCAGCAAGACCAAAACCATAGTGCCAACCATACTTGGCCGCCAGCCATCCACATAAAAGTGGGGCAACCCAGCCTCCAATGTTGATTCCCATATAAAAAATAGTGAAACCAGAATCCTTTCTAGGGTCGCCTTTTTCATACAAAGTACCAACAAATGTGGAGATGTTAGGTTTAAAAAACCCATTACCCACAATTATTAAAGACAAAGCTAGAAAAAAGGCCATATTGTTTTCAATAGCCAATACAAAATGACCGATTGCCATCAATACCCCTCCAAGGAAAATAGAATTACGCATTCCTAAAATCTGGTCCGAAATCTTCCCCCCTATTACGGTAGATGCGTAAACCAAAGACCCATATGAGGCATAAACGGCGGCAGTCGCAAAGTCTCGTTCTGCCAAGGCTTCAAAAATAACATTGACCATGTACAAGGTCAGCAAGGCGCGCATCCCATAGAAACTAAAACGCTCCCATAGTTCAGCAAAAAATAAATAGAACAACCCTTGTGGATGTCCTAAAATCTGTTTTTGGTTAGAGAATTCGGTAGTTTCGCTCATAGTTGGTTTTTGGTTGGGTTATAAGTTATCTTTAATGAAGTTCGTCATTTTCTTATACAAGTGAATTCAGATTTAGTACCCTAATTTTGCCTTTTTCAGCTTCCGCAGCCATGGCCATGCCACCAGAATATGACTTCATAAAGGCACAAAAGTCTTCATTCTCGGTACCAAATAACAACTCAAGACGAGTTCAATCTTTCAAGTTTAGTGATAATTATACGAATATCCTCGATTTGAATTGAAAAAAGACCTTGTTTTAACGAATGCCAAGTCATTATCCTTTTTTGGGTTTATACTTATCTTTACGGGCAAACCCGCTACCCAATGATTTCACCTATTGAAGGATTTTCTAAACTGACCCAAGAACAAAAAATAGATTGGATTTCCGAAAACTATACGCAAGACCAAAACGCTTCAAAAGCCCTTTTAAAAAAATATTGGAATGCCGATACTGAATTACAAAAGCTGCACGATGAATTTATAGAAAATACTATCACAAACTATTATCTACCTTTTGGCATTGCCCCCAATTTTTTAATTAACAACAAACTTTACGCCATACCTATGGCCATAGAGGAAAGTTCCGTAGTTGCCGCGGCTAGCAAAGCTGCAAAATTTTGGTTGGAAAGGGGTGGTTTCAAAACACAGGTTTTGGGAACCGAAAAAATAGGTCAAGTACATTTTATGTTTACTGGGGAAGCGCAAAAATTGAAATCCTTTTTTACAAAAATCAAACCGAAATTACTTCAATCCGCCGCTTCGATTACCAAAAACATGGAAAAGCGCGGCGGGGGTGTTACCGAAATCGAATTACGCAACATCACCTCGAAAATCGATAACTACTTTCAATTGCACTGCACTTTTGAAACACTCGATGCGATGGGCGCTAATTTCATCAACTCTTGTTTAGAGCAATTCGCCGAGACATTCAAAGCGGAAGCACAATCATATGCTGATTTTACCGAAACCGAAAAGGACATCGAAATTGTAATGAGCATATTGAGTAACTATGTACCCCATTGTTTGGTTCGAGCAGAAGTATCTTGCCCTGTAGACGATTTACAAATAGACAGTTCGATTTCCGCTCAAGAGTTTGCCGAAAAAATGGTGCAGGCCGTGGCCATCGCAAAAGTGGAACCCCATCGTGCAGTCACTCATAATAAGGGTATCATGAATGGAGTGGATGCGGTAATTTTAGCGACCGGTAACGATTTTCGAGCTGTGGAAGCTGGCATACATGCATATGCCGCTAAGGAGGGCAGTTATACCAGCCTTACCGATGCCCGTATCGAAAACGGAATATTTTCTTTTTGGATTGAAATTCCATTGGCCTTAGGCACTGTAGGTGGGTTAACGAGTCTTCATCCTTTGGTAAAGTTGGCCTTGGAAATACTTCAAGAACCTTCGGCAAAGGAGCTCATGCAAATTGTAGCCGTAGCCGGTCTTGCTCAAAACTTTGCTGCCCTACGATCTTTGGTCACCACTGGTATTCAAGAAGGACATATGAAAATGCACCTTCTAAATATCCTGAATCAATTGGGGGCAACCGAAGAAGAGAAAAAAACCTTGGTGCAACACTTTAAAAATAATACGGCCACCCATAGCGCTGTAGTGGAGGCCTATAAAAACCTTGGAAACTAATGCAGGCATCATTTTACAGCAACGGAAAGCTTCTTCTTTCTGGAGAATACGTCGTCTTGGATGGAGCAAAGGCATGGGCGATGCCTACAAAATTCGGTCAGCATTTACAGGTGTCTCAAAACGACTCCGGATTGTTGACATGGAAAAGTATCGATGACAAGGGACTTCTTTGGTTTGAGGGTATTTATCAAAAAGACGACTTAATCGAAGTCTCCTCTTCCGATCCCAAAATTTCGCGGACCCTGCTCCAAATACTCTCCGAGGCCCGAAAAATGAACCCTGAATTTTTAACAGCTTCAGACGGGTTTGAAATAGAGACGAAACTGACTTTCCCAAGATATTGGGGATTGGGTACTTCCTCTACACTTATCAACAATATTGCACAATGGGCTAAAATAGATGGCTATCAATTGTTATGGAATGCCTTTTCAGGCAGTGGGTATGACATCGCATGCGCAAAAACCAATTCGCCCATCGTCTACCAATTGCAAAACGGTTTGCCAGAAGTCAGTAAGATCGATGCGAAACCTCCATTTTCAAATTCGCTTTACTTTGTATATCTCAATAAAAAGAGAAATAGTAGAGAAGCTATAAACGCCTATCGCAATAGAAAACTTAATACATCAATACTCGTTAAGAAAATAAGTGCCTTAAGCTTGAAAATGATTGCCTGCTCTCAAATCGAAGATTTCGAAGCGTTAATGCATGCACATGAAACCTTGCTTTCCGAAGCACTTGGCATACCAACTGTTAAAGAGGAGCTCTTTCCTGATTACCAAGGAAGCATGAAAAGTCTTGGTGCCTGGGGCGGCGATTTTATTCTAGTAACCGGTAATGAAAGAACTTCAGCATACTTCAAAAACAAAGGATATCATACGGTACTCCCTTTTCAAGAAATGATATTATAAAAAACCCCGACATCGTTGCCAGGGTTTTCCATTTTATAGTTTCTTCTTAATAAAAAATCGCCCTGTTGTCTTCTATCTCCGAAGCTCCTTTCAAGGCATCATAAACCGCTGTGTTTACTTTAGCTGCGGTTGCCGTTTTCAAGGTATTCGCATAGGTGCTATAATTATCCAATTTTGGAGCTTCCTCCTTCTTTATCACCTTGATCATGAAAACACCTGAATTCCCTTCTATCAAATCTGACGTCTCTCCTTCCGCCATTGCAAAAGCGGCACCAACTACAGCGGGCTCACTCCCTGAACCTGGAATTGTGGGTGATTTTACCGTGAGACCTGTCGCATTGGAAAGTGATTGGGAAGCATCAGATGCGATAGCATCCATAGACTTGCCTTTGTGTTCACCAATAATCTGAGCAGCTTTTCGCTCTTTCCTGATTTTTGGCAACACATTTGCTGACGCATCTTCGACTGACATGGTGCCTTCTTTGTATTTAGCAGCCAACTGAACCACCGCATATCCACTGTTGATGTTAAAGCGTCTTATATCACCTATTTCCGTGTCGTCATTAAAAGCCCATTGCACAACACTTCTTTGATTCGAAAGGCCCGGTAAATTTTCATCCAAAGACTTGATCTTATATACCGGCATCACGACATACTCGTCTTCTTTTGCTAAGTCGGTAAATGCTTTTTCTCCAGAACTGGCAGCCATTTCAAACTTTGTAGCATCGGTAAACAATATATTGCTCGTTTCTTCCGAAGCTTCGATTGCTCTTGCCAGCGTGGCTATCTGAACAATATCCTCCTTGTCATCAACCCTAATGACATGAAAACCGAAATCCGTCTCTACCAGACCAATACTCCCTACCGGGTTGCCAAATGCAAAATCGTTGAATTTTGGCACCATTGCCCCTTCTTGGAAATAGCCCAAATCACCACCATTTGGTCCTGAAGGTCCATCCGAGTTATCACGGGCTAATTGTGTAAAATTCGCATCGTTTTTCTTAGCGTCGCGCAACAATTCTTTTGCCCTAGCCTCAGCTTCTTCCTTAGTTCTCTTGATTTCCGGATTGGCTCTCTGTGCCCCTTCATAGGCCAAGAGAATATGGCTGGCCTTAACCGATCCATTTGGCTTCCGAGCAACCATTTTAGAAATCTTAAAAAAGCCACCATCGCGATATGGTCCATACGTCTCACCAACTTTCAAGCTCATCAGAGTGTCTGCAAAGGATGCAGGTAAATTTTTCTTAGCCTTGAAAATAGTATCAAATTTGATATCTGAATTTCTGTCTAAAAATGCAGCATAATCCGTTGTATTACGAAAGCCCGTGATGGTATCGTTCTTATCGGTTTGTGCATTATATTCGACCGTATCTTCGAGCAATGAAGTTATACTGGCTTCAACGGCGGCCTCATCAGCTGCAGAGGGTTTTTCCTCAAAATAAACAAACTGAATGTCTCTTGAAGTCTCTTGTTTGTAATCTTCTTTATGTTCATTGACATAAGCTGCGATTTCACTTTTCGTTACCGAGATCGTACTATCCGCGATGGAAGAATATGGCACGCGCACATATTGCAAATCAACTTTATCATTGGCCAATTTATAATCTAACTCGCCCTCTTTCAAAGTTGCGCCTACACCTGCCTTTACAAGATTGAAATACGTTTGTTCTTTACTACTTTGAATGATATTCTGCTCATCTTGTAGCCATAAATCGTATTGCTGAGGGTTGTTCACACTCATATCAGAAATAAACTCGCGAAATTTATTCTCATCAAAAACACCGTCTTCATTCTGAAACTGTGGTGCTTGGTTGTATCCAGGCATGTTCTTGATATAGTTCATGATCTGGTCTTGCTCAATATTGATACCTAAATCCTCAAACTGCTCACCTAAAATAGAATTCCGGACTTCCTGATCCCAAACCTGATTAACCGTTTGCATCGAAGAAGCGTTCGGCCCAGCTCTACGGGATGCGGCTTCGACTTTTTGTCGAAAAGCATCTATTGAGATTTCGTTACCGTTTATTTCCGCCACAGTTGAACCAACTTTTCCACCGCCACCTAAACTACTACTGGTGAAAACACCAGAAATTACAAAGGCAAACAAAGCTAAACCAATGATTAATATCAAAATTGTGGTTCGCTTTCTAATATTTTCTAAAATCGCCATATCTATCTATGTAATGTTTAAATTTCTTTACTAACTATTGGGACGCGAAATTACCATTTTCTTTTCATCTGTTCAAATTTATTGCAACAGTTAAGAAGGTGGTAATGGGTCATGAATCTTATTATTCGATAAAGAGTTAATATCAAATAAATCAATCGGTGAAGACATGCATTATTTCTTATTCCTCATTTAAGACCTCCAATTTCACTAAATCGATTTTGGTGTTGGAGACTTCCAAAATGGTAAAACGGAAATTCTCTAAGCTGATCTCAGTGTTCTGTTCTGGAATTTCGCCCGTTTCATTTACAATAAGACCGCCCAAGGTTTCGTATTCATCACCTTCAGGGAGCGCTAGTTTATAATTCTCATTTAAGAAGTCTACCTCAAGTCTTGCCGAGAACTTGTAGGTATTGTAGTTTAGCTGTTCCTCTATTAAATCGGTACTATCGTGTTCATCTTCTATTTCCCCAAAAAGCTCCTCTACGATATCCTCGACGGTAATAATGCCCGAAGTACCTCCATATTCATCCAGTACCACTGCTATACTCTTTCTTTTTTTAGTCAAAACGTTAAGAATATCATGAATTAGCATGGTTTCCGGAACAAACTCCACCGGCCGAAGAATACTCTTGATTGTTTTTGGTTTCTTGAATATCTCGTAGGAATGTACATACCCGATAATATTATCAACGGTGTCTTTGAAAATTAAGATTTTTGAATAGCCGGTATCCGTAAATAATTTGGTTATAATTTGGGGTGTTTCGTGCAACTCAACTGCCGTAATTTCAGTTCTGGGTACCATGACTTCGCGGGCTTTTACTGCAGTAAACTCCAAGGCGTTCTGAAATATCTGTATTTCCGAATCGACGACGTCTTCTTCCTCCACCGCCTCCATCTGCTCGGTGATATAATCCCCCAACTCCATTTTACTGAATGCCAATTGCACTTCATCACCTTCGGTTTTGAAAAACGCCTTTAATATGAAATCGGATATTTTGATGACAAAATCTGAAATCAATGAGAACAGCACATAGAATATATATGCAGGTACCGCAAGTATCTTGAGCAATGTGTTCGAATATATTTGAAACAACACTTTTGGCAAAAACTCAGCAGTGAGCAAGATCACTACAGTAGATATAATGGTCTTAGTCAGCAGACTAAACTCATTTAAATACCCTAAAATAATGCTATCACTTGAAGCCGAAAAGCTAAGAAGCCAATCTGTCAAAAAGTCGCCCATAAAAATACCGTAGACCACCAGGGCAATATTGTTTCCTATCAGCATGGTAGCAATAAACTTGGATGGCTTTTTAGTCAAACGGGTCAATACATTGGCCAAAAAACCTTCCTGTTTTTTTTCAATCTCTATATAGATTTTATTGGCGGATATAAACGCAATTTCCATCCCCGAAAAGAAGGCTGAAAACAAAAGAGAAAGAACAATAATAATTATAGAAGTATCCAAAATTATTGTTGGTTATCACGTTTTCGCTTCTCGAACTTTTTTAGATAATGCCTCCTGAAGAAAAACATAAAGCCCGTGATCACTGCTAAGAATATGAATATGTACGCTCGTGAGCGATCTGAATTCCACGTATTAAATGCCATGATAGCCGACAGAACCGCTATAATCAGATTAATATAAATGGTGTATTTGAGGTACTTATTCATCAGTTTCTTCTTTGGTTTCTTCGTCTTTTATCAGCATGAGCCCATACGTCTTGTGTGCGCTAACATAACTAAGACTATTATCATATTTAAGGTCCATTCCTTCGCCGTCCATAATGGTACCTTCCTCTGGATTAGTATAGGTGAATTCTTCTTGCGTGAATATCCATTCATTGATTTGATCGTAATATAGTTGAGGAGCTTCTAACTTCTTTCCATCATGACCATCTACAACCACATTACCTTGTAAATCTATTAAATTCGTTGCAGAATAAATAATACCGTAGTCTGCACGTATTACACTTTTTCGGTTTTCCGCATCGTAAATATCCAGAACCAACCCATCAGGAAAAGTTCGATAAGGAAATTTCAAGTTGGTGAAGTCCTCACTAATCGGGCTAGATAGAACAGAAATAACTTTAGAGAATTTCGCATCTTCAGGCTCCAAATTCTCCCTTGCTTCAGTATAGGTCAACACAAAGTTTTCACCGATGCCCTGGGGAAATATTTTTTTTTGTGCCTCTTCTCCAACTCTTTTATAGGTGTCGGAACAAGACCAAAAAAGCATTGCCATGAAAATCATGGCA
>JARFRH010000079.1 GCA_029287355.1 Maribacter sp.
AAATTGCTCATACTAATTCTAATCACACATTTCAAAACAGTCTCTGATAATAAAATGGTCGCTATTCAAGCGACCATTTTATTATGTATTCCAATACTTTAAAAGAAGTACGCTGCCCCAATTTGAAACACGCCATTCTTCAGATTCGTATTGTCAAGGATTTTGGTAAAACCTGGACTAAAACGCAATTGAAAATATAAATTCTCATTGAGGCGATAACCACCTCCGATATTGATCCCCAAGTTTATCTTGTTCGTATCCGATCCACTAACTGGGTCATCCCAATTATCGGCGACCAAAAAACCGATTTGCGGACCAAATTCAACAGCAATCTCATCAGTTACATGATACTTCCCCATTAAGGGGATATGCACATAAAACAAGTTAAGATTTTCCAATCCTATATCTGCGCCTTGTGCAGCAAGAAGCAATTCAGGTTGCAGGTAAAAGCCATCGAAAAAAGCGGGTAACTCAACAATACCACCAGCATAAAAACCAGGTCGGGCTGAAATACCCGTGAAACCAGAGCCGAAAAAAGTCGATGCGCCGAAACCGGCCTTGACTCCTATCCTTAAATCGTCGACATTAAGGGCATCATTACCAGAATCGCGACCAGCATTGCTAGTGCCTTGAATTACCTGGGCATTTGACGTATGTAGGCCAATAATCGTGAAGGCAATAAGTAAAACAACTTTTTTCATAGTTACATAAGTTTAGGGTTAATAAGAAAAGATATGAGGAGTATCTCTTAGAAAAAATAGGCAATTCCGATATTAAAGGTTGATGCTCTAACTTTTAAGGAATTGTTTAATGGTCCATTGTATCGATTGGTCATTTCCAATGCGAAGCGGGCTTGAGCAGAAAGATGATCCGTAATATCATAACCAGCTCCAAAGCCTAAATCTACACCGGTTTTGCTGATTACATCATCAATATTACCATTACTTCCTACAACATCTTCAATATCTCGTATGGCGCCTTTAATTTCTCCAACATTGGTCGAGATATTGAATTGTGGGCCTACTTGAATATTTAATCCATCAATTATATAATACTTGGCCATGATGGGAAGGAATATGAAGCCTAGATCACCGGCACTACCATAAGTCAATTCGGCTTGGACGTGAAATTTTTCACTAATACCAACATCACCAATGGCCCCTACATAGAAACCTACCTTGTTTATGGCGTTCAAGTTTAGTAAGTTAACCGTGAAAGCTGATAATTTTACACTTGTACTTGAGTTTATAAGTCCACCTGTCACACCAATTTTAATATCATCTTGGGCAAAAAGGGAAGCGGACATTAAAATGGCGATTATCGCCAGGTAGAGCGGTTTTTTCATAATAGTCGTGTTTCTTGGTTTATAATAGTACTAATATAAAAAACTTTGGTCATCAAATCGCCAAACCTGTTGGCATTTCAGCGAAAAGGGAACACATATACATCCCCTAAGTCACCTTCTTTGAACGATTTCTTTCTAAAAGAACTACAAGAATTACCTAAATCAAAAATAGTCTGATACTTTAAGTAGACCTTTAAGTCGCTAAGCTGAAAGCAGCAGCAGCATATCATACTTTGAAGTAATAAAAAAGGCGTGAGTCAACTCACGCCTTTTCGTTATATGGATTTTTAATTGAAGTATATCAGAAAAGGATTAAAAAACCAGCAAGAACTGAAGCGTAGGTTGTTGTATCTCCATTTACCGCAAAATAAGAGATATTGAATTCCTTTGTACCACCGTTCATATCAATCCCTATTGAAGGCCTATAATAAAAACCGCCATCATTACCTTTATTGATTCCAACTGCATAGCCAACGTCTCCGCCAATCTTAAATCCTGAAGTCGGATATATTCGCAGAGAGCCTGCCACCGGAAGAAACTGAGCATTGTCAAATGAGGAGGACTCTTGTGTCTCTCCAAAAGCATTAGAGAATCCTGTTGCAATACCTAAATCGAGCGCTTTTGATACGCCCCAATGGTGATAGACATCTAGCCCAAGCACAAAGCTATAGGCCTCAGAAAAATCACCAACTACCAAACCGCCATGAATTCCAGCTCTAAAATTGGTACGATCTACCCTTTGCGCCTGTAGGGACAAAGAAGTACTGATAATTATAAACAAAAATACAAAAGCTCTCATGATACGATTAGGTTTGTTGGTTTATGGTACAAACTTAGTGTCTACATGATGCTGTGATAATTTTAGTTGTCACTTCGCCAAAAAACGTTGTAAACAGGTCTTTTTTTAAGGCGAGAAAATTTCTCATACTGTTTTCTTATGCGCCTTGCCTAAAACATTTTTTGAAAAGAGAAAGGGTATCTTTGATATTATGAACTGGAAACAGGCCCAAGAAGACTATAAACATTACCTAAAAATTGAACGCGGACTCGCCGAAAATTCAATCGCCAACTACCAATTGGATATTGAAAAACTCGTTCTCTTTTTACGGCATAATGATATTTCCGATACCCCTGTACATATTCAAAAAGAGACCATACGGCAATTCATTTACGAAATAGCAAAAATTGTCAATCCAAGATCTCAGGCACGCATTATTTCCGGTCTCAAGAGCTTTTTCAATTACTTGGTTTTTGAAGATTACAGATCCGACAATCCTATGGATTTAATTGAATCCCCAAAAATAGGCCGTAAACTACCAGACACCTTATCCGAAGATGAAATCAATGATCTTATACACGCTATTGATTTATCAAAACCCGAAGGGGAACGCAACCGTGCCATGCTTGAAACACTTTATGGCTGCGGGCTTCGAGTTTCAGAATTAATTGGTTTACGCATTTCGGATCTTTATTTTAAAGAAGATTTTATCAAAGTCACAGGAAAAGGTGATAAGCAACGTTTTGTGCCCATTGGCGAAATCAACAAAAAATATATACGCATTTACAGTCATGAAGTACGGGTACATCAAAGTATTCAAAAGGGTTTTGAAGACATTCTATTCTTGAACCGAAGAGGAAAACAATTGACTAGGGCCATGGTTTTTACCATCATCAAACAATTGGCCGAAAAAATAGGATTGAACAAGAATATAAGTCCACATACGTTTCGACATTCTTTCGCGACACATTTATTGGAAAATGGTGCGGACTTACGAGCCATTCAACAAATGTTGGGACATGAAAGTATTACTACAACCGAAATCTATATGCACGTAGACCGTTCGCATTTAGCAGAAGTAATGAACAAGTTTCATCCGAGGAATTAGGAATTAGCCTAGTCCTTGAATAGTGACACCAACAAAATAGTGAGGGTGCTTCTTTCCTAATTGCTTCTCTAGTATTTAACCATTGAAACGATTTTTTCAGGTTTCAAAGAAGTATTTCTTCATTAGCCAAAAAGCCTTGATAACAAGCAATAATAGGCTTGAAAACTTCGTTATTGCAATATTTTCGCAGTTGTATTTTTTATAAATTGCAGTGTCTTATTCACAATACACTATAAACCAACGCCTTAATGAAATATCTACAGTATAAAGCATCAACAAAACATGGTGAAGGTTTATTGGATAGAAGAATGTGTTTGATGATTTTGCTAGCTGAAGCAAAATTAAGTCATAGGATTGCGGTTTTACCCAAGTTCCTGCTAGGTTCGCAGCATAATAATGGAAAAAAAATAGAATCGTACTTAATCGATACCTATTTCGATATTGACAAATTACAGGTTGAATATATATTAGATGAAGAATTTGCCGAGAGGAAAAAAAAGATAGATACAGCGCATATTCTGAATATTAAGAACAAAAAAATTGACCAAAATTCCGATAAAACATTAATCGTCAGAAATTTGCCAAGTGATAATTTTTGGAAGTTAAAAAAGTTGGGTGCCGAGGTCATTAATTTAGCAAAAAATTATCAAGGGGTTGGCCAGAAATATGTTATCCCACTCGTAACAACACCAGAGTATATTAAAGCTATTGGAGATCAAATTTTAAACCAATTAGAAAGGCCCGTTATAGGCCTACATTTAAGAAGAGGTGACAGATTAAATAAAAGACTAAATGACAGTATGAATGAAAAAACCATTATAAATAAACTAGAAGGGTTTAATTATAACTCGGTTTTTTACTGTTCTAACGATCAAAATTATAGGATTAACAATGATAACTATTTTTCTATTTCTAAATTCAAGCATTTAGTTGAGTCTATAGGAGACAATTATTTATTATTTTGTGTTGAAATGTATATTGTAGACAATTGCGATATTTCGGTTCGAACATTTAATGATTCATCGCCATTTTACTTCATAGAGGATCAAAGCAATAAGAATTATTCCATTTGTAATTATAGCATGCATGGATCTAATAATCAGGCTAAAAACATTCCCGATGAATTGATTAAATGTGATTATGTAAGTTATGCTTCGAACGATAGAAAAGGCTTCGCAAAGCGTGGGATTACAATTCCAAGAATACTTAATGGGATTAGAAAAGTTTTCAAATCAGTATTTAAATAACACAAAGTGGCTAACTCCCTGATAGCCCCATACGCCCTCATGGTTTCTTAGGCCTCTTCAAGGTTTCCGCTCCTTTATGGTTTCAGAATATGGCAACAAGTTGCTGAGCAACTTGCTTGCGAGGAAAACGGTAACACTGCATACGTTTCGATTTTTTTTGCAACTCATTTATTTTAATATGGCATAGATAAACAAGCCATTAAGTAGTATTAGCGCATGAGTGTAGTACTACAACCGAAATCTACTTGCATATGAAGCCTATGAATTATTGCATCCAGAAAATGAACCGGTCCATATTTACTAACGTTCCCTAGAAGAAAAGAGCTATTAGGTTTTACTTAGTTTTTCAAAAGAAAAACCCCTTATTCATCAAGAAAGTCTTGCTGGAACAAGCGCCAAGATGCTAATTTCAATTGATGATGCTGTTTCGATTGTAAAAGACGGGAACTTTGTAGTCCATCCTTATCAGGCCATGGTTTATAATTTATCTTAGCTGCACGACTACTAACTTCCTATTTATTATATTTAGAAATTCAAGGGCTAACCTTTGCCACATCGCTTCGAATTAAAACAATTCATATATGAATAAATCGATACTATTTATTGGAACACTAGTCTTTTTCGTTCTTTCAACGGCCGCGCAAAAAAAGACAGAAGACGTGCTTAAGAAATTAGACAGTAAAGCGGAGGCATACGGTGCCATTGCCCAAAACATATGGGAACTTGCCGAAATGGGCTATCAGGAGGAAAAAAGTTCAGCCTTACTTCAACAGACACTGAACGATGAAGGTTTTACCATCAAGAAAGGAGTCGCGGGTATTCCCACCGCCTTCATAGCGGAATATGGTAGTGGCTCACCTATAATCGCTATAATGGGAGAGTATGATGCCCTACCCGGACTATCTCAAGAAGCGGTGCCTGAAAAAAAATCGGCAGGTAAAGCGGCCGGTCACGCATGTGGTCATCATCTTTTTGGAACCGCGTCCACCGCTGCGGCCATCGCTACCAAAGAATGGATGATTGCAAATAAGACAAAGGGTACGATTCGTTTTTATGGTACTCCTGCCGAAGAAGGTGGGTCAGGAAAAGTGTATATGGTACGCGAAGGACTCTTCAATGATGTTGACGTTGCTTTGCACTGGCACCCAAGTTCACAAAACGCTGCTAGTGCCGGAGCCGCTTTGGCCAATAAATCGGCAAAATTTCGATTTTATGGGGTGTCGTCACATGCCGCGGCAGCTCCTCAAATGGGCCGTTCAGCATTAGATGGGGTGGAGGCCATGAATGCCATGGTCAATATGATGCGAGAGCACATCATACAGGAAGCAAGAATACACTATGTCATTACCGATGGCGGAAAAGCTCCCAATGTTGTGCCCAATTTCGCGGAAGTATATTATTATGCTCGTCACAATAAACGCGATGTGGTCATTGATATTTTTGACCGTATCGTGAAGGCAGCAGAAGGTGCTGCCCTAGGTACCGGAACTACTATGGACTATGAAATGATCGGTGGCACACATGAATTACTTCCGAACTTAACTTTACAAAAAGTGATGCATGATAACCTCTCAAAAGTAGGTGGTCTCGAGTATACAGCTGAAGAAAAAGCTTTTGCTGATAAAATTGCTATCAGTTTAGGTCAAAAAGAGGCTGATCTTGCTACGGCCAAAAATGTACAGCCTTTCAAAACAGAAGCTCGGGCTTTTGGCTCCACCGATGTTGGGGATGTCAGCTTTGCCGTACCTACTGTTGGAATGGATGCTGCGACCTGGGTGCCTGGCACTCCTGCACACAGCTGGCAGGCCGTCGCAGCTGGTGGTACGTCAATCGGTAAAAAAGGAATGATGGTCGCTGCCAAAACACTCACTTTAACCGCAATAGACCTTTTCAAGAATAAAGATATTGTCACAAAGGCAAAAGCTGAATTCATTGAAAAAAGAGGAGCTGATTTCCAGTATATTCCCTTATTGGGCGATCGCGGGCCTGCATTGGATTATAGAAACTAGGCGAGCTCAAATCTACAGCAACTTTTAAAAGGTCGATTATTCGACCTTTTTTTGTAACAAAAAGGAAAAATGGCCTACTAACTTTTATCAACCACCACCAATCTACGTGAACAAAGAATTGGAGCATCAATTTGTGAAGGAACTCGAGAACAATCAAAATATTGTTCATAAAGTGTGTACACTGTATACCAATGATCGGGATTCGCATAATGATTTGTTCCAAGAAATAACCATACAACTATGGAAGGCCTATCCTAAATTCAGGGGCGACTCGAAATTTAGTACATGGATGTACCGTGTTGCGCTGAATACGGCCATTACATTATATAGAAAATCGAAAAGGAGCATAAAGACCCAAGATTATGAATCGGTGATTTTCAAGATCAAAGCCGATGAATATGATGAGACCGAAGAGCAACATTTAAAACTGATGTATAAGGCGGTCAAACAATTAGGTGATATTGACAAAGCTTTGGTGTTTCTGTATTTAGAGGATAAAGATTATCGCGAAATCTCGGAGACTTTGGGTATCACCGAAGTGAACGCTAGGGTTAAAATGAATCGAATCAAAACAAAATTAAGAACCATATTGAATCCTTAGGATTATGATGGACGAACTAGACTTACTGAAAAAAGATTGGCAGAATAAGGAAGAACACCTTCCCAAATTGTCATACAACGACATTCATACCATGCTTTGGAAAAAATCACATTCCATCGTGAAATGGATTTTGATCATTAGCATACTTGAATTTTTACTCCCACATCTACTGTATTTGTTACCCAGTATGCCGGAGAGTGTGATTATTTATGAAAAATTAGGGATAAAGAACATAGCCACCGGGATATGGATAATGACTTATGTAGTCATCTTTTACTTCATCTACCAGTTTTACAAAAGATACAAAGAGATTTCATTGCTCGATAGCGCCAAAGATTTAATGCGCAAGATAATTAAGGTAAGAAGAACAGTAAAACACTATGTTATTTTTAGCCTTTCCGCACTCTTTTTAACCTGTGTAATGATCATTATAGGCATGTATTTTAGTGATAATCTCATGGAAATCTTTCCGACCGACGGCCCGGAAAGAACAATGGCTCCTGAAAAATTCAAAAGTATTCTGATTGGAAGCATGGCGATTATCAGCATCGGAATGATTGCAGTAATGGCCATTATTTATTTTCTGTTATATGGCCTATTACTTCGTAAATTGAATAAAAACTACAGAGAGCTCAAACGATTAGAGCTTTAACTCTTGGCGCTATACCTTCGCTTCTGATTTTCTTCCTCATACGCGAGAAGTTCTTCTTTTGTGAGCACTTTTAGAAACGAAGGGTGTTGTTCAATAGCGTATTCCAATTTTTCGATGATAGCTTCAAAGGACTCTTCTTCGTAATCGATATCCAATGGTTCTTTGATGACCATTGACTGCAGTATACCCTTCTTTTTGACGCGTAGTCCTTTTTTATCAAAAGAGCGTCTAAAACCATCGATTACTACCGGAACAACGACTGGCTTATATTTTTTAATAATATGTGCTGTTCCTTTTCGCAAAGGTTTCCAAGGCGTGGTAGTGCCTTGCGGAAAAGTAATGACCCAACCATCTTCGAGGGCACGACCGATTTTTGAAATATCGGTCATCTTAACTTGGCGATTGATATCCTTACCTTCAGAGCGCCAAGTACGTTCTACACTAATCGAACCGGCATAGGCCAATACCTTTGTGAGTAGACTTTTTTTCATGGTTTCCGCAGCGGCGATATAATACACATTCAATTTCGGATTCCACAAATAAGCCAAGTTTTTAATATTATCATGCCTTCCTTTTAAACTGGCATTAAAAACATGAAACATAGCTACCACATCAGCAAAATAAGTTTGGTGGTTGCTTACAAAAAGCACATTATTCTGTGGAAGCGTGCGTATAATATCAGAACCTTCGATTTCAAGTTTGTTGAAACGCTTGTACCGTTGATGGGTCATGACTCCCAATATTCGGATGAGCCACTTTTTCAAAAACAGAATATGCCCAAAAGGATTTTTTTTGAATAGCTCCATAAGTAACTAAGTCAGTTTAAGCAAACTTACAAATTAGCAGCCTATAATACTTGATTTAAGAGTTCTTTGATCTCACTTAACATCATTGCCGTTGCTCCCCAAACAACATGGCCATTGAATCTGAAGGCAGGTACGTCAACGTTCTCGGCATATGATGTGCTCAGTCGCTGACTAAACAAATTGGTGTCGTCAAGAAAATCGCTCACCTTCACTTCAACGATTTTTTCGACTTCAGACTCTTGAGCGACAAAAGATAATAAGGTGTCACTTAAACCTATAAAGGGTTGGACTTCAAAATTACTCGGGGGAATGTAAACCTCACTCAATGACTTAATGATATTCACTTTGTCTGGCGACACTCCAACTTCTTCGTGAGTTTCACGCAAAGCGGTAGATTTTAAATCCTTATCGACTTCATCGACTTTACCCCCTGGAAACCCAATTTGATTAGAGTGAACTCCTTTATATGTTTTTCTTAGGATAAGCAATAAGTGGGTCAAATCTTGTTCATTGGGATAGAATAGGGCAAGGACAGCAGCCTTCTTTGTGTTTTTCTTTTTTATGCGAGCCATTCGCAACTCCTCTAAACGAAATTCGGGAGCCATTTTAAAATGGGAAGCCTCACCTGGTAACGGCAGATTTTTTATTTTTGATGCTAATTGCGAAAAATCCCTAAAATTCATGCTCTTGAAAAAAATCGCGTTGGTTGCAATATTACTACTATTTTTTTTAGATGGTTGTAAAGAAAATCCTAAGAATGAGAACATTCCGGTAGCTGAAAAAGAGGCGTTTGTTACAGAAGTACAAATTGACACTATAATCCCAAAAAAAGAAGCGGCATTTGAGCTTACTGAAGAAAATGCCATCCAATTCTTTTTCGATTATCAAAAGAACCTCAAAGAGAATAAGCTAAAAATTACCACGAGTATGGGGAGTTTTACGGTACAGTTGTTCGATAACGTACCTTACCACAAAGCCAATTTTATTTACCTGACAAGACAGGGCTATTTTGATGGTACCCAGTTTCATCGAATTGTAAAGAACTTCATTATTCAAGGTGGTAATGCAGATGATATAGAAACCCCGCAAAAAAGAAGGAAAAGTGGCAGATACTTACTCC
>JARFRH010000193.1 GCA_029287355.1 Maribacter sp.
TCATTGTCCTATTCTAATTTTTACTTTTGAATTTCTTTGATTTCTTTTTATCAGGATTAGTAAACAACCGTTTAAGAAAGCCATCGCGTTTAATTGGTTCACAATTCAATTGGTCACGCACGAATACGTTGGGTTTTTCAAATTGTGCTTTTGTTATATGATTGAAGCTTTTGTCCTTGTTCAATTGTTGGTACCACAATGCAAATAATGGCAGTGCCGCATTAGCCCCTTGACCCAAGCGCGTACTTCTAAAACCTATTTCATGGTTGTCTAGCCCCACCCAGGTGACATGTATAAGTTTTGGCGTCAATGCCACAAACCAGGCATCTTTGTTGTTTTGTGTGGTTCCTGTTTTACCAGCTATGTCATTCGTTAATTTGTATGTGCTGCGAATTCTTGATGCTGTTCCAGAATTGATAGTCGATTTCATCATTTCGACCATTATTTGTCTTGTTTCTTTCGAAAACGCACTGTTTTTAGCCCTTTTTGGCTCAAAATGGGTTAAAATTGAATCTTTTTGATTCGTTATGTTTTGAATGAGATAAGGAAAAACGGCTCGCCCTTCATTGAGGTAGCTCGCGTACATTCCTGCCAACTCATTGAGATAGATTTCACCTGTACCCAAAGCTAGAGATGGTTGTTCGGGTAGCTCTGAAAAGATACCCATTTTCTTTGCTTGGGTCAATACATTCTCAATTCCAGTTGCTTCCAAGACTTTTACAGCAACAGTATTCACCGACTTACTTAGGGCTTCCTCCATGGAATAATTCAAATAGGCCTCCTCTTTATTTCCTGAGTTGCTGGGTGACCAGCCTTTCAAGTTTTGATATTCCACTTCCCTTGCCGAAAAATATGCGCAAGGTGGAATTCCCATTTCTAATGCAGCAGTATATACTACTGGTTTAAAAGTAGAACCTACTTGTCTTTTGCTTTGCGCGACATGGTCAAATTTGAAATTCTTGAAATCGATGCCTCCTATCCATGTCTGTACAGCTCCAGTTTTTGAATCTATTGATAGGGAGCCAGTGTTGAGAAATTTCATGTAGTGTTTTACACTGTCAATAGTACTGGCCTTGACGGTTTTTTCCCCGTTCCAGTCAGACAAGGTCATATTTTGTTTGGTATTTAAGGAATCCCAGGCCTCATCTGCATTTAACCCGTTGGCTAGAAGCTTTTTAAAATGAGCTGTGTTTTTGACAGCCTTTTCAATGATTTTTTTCTTAACTAGCCAAGGTGCACTTTTGCCATAACTCTTTTCAAAACTTTTTTGAAGCGAGGTCATGTGATTTTTCATAACCCTCTCGGCAAGCACCTGCATGCTGTAATTAAGGGTGGTGTAAATCTTTAGTCCTGAGGTGTAAATGTTATATGTATTGCCTTTTTCTTGTTCTAAGGCACTCCATTTGACCAATTGTTTCCTGACTTCTTCACGAAAATAAGGTGCTATTCCATCCGAATAGTCGAATTTTCTATAGTCCAATTGCAACGGCAGGAGGGTCAAGCTATCTTTTTCTTCTTCCATCAGAAAATCATTCTTGACCATAGATTGTAGCACCAAGTCTCTTCGTGATTTACTTTTATCAGGAAATACCCGGGGATTGTAGCCATAGGTGGCTTTAAGCATTCCCACTAAAACGGCGGCTTCCTCGACATTCAGTTGATTCGTTTGCTTGTTGAAAAATTTTAGGGAGGCGCTCTCGATACCGAAGGTATTGTCTCCGAAAGAAACTGTATTTAGGTAGTGGGTCAGAATTTCTTCCTTAGAAAAAATACCTTCTAATCGCGATGCAATAATCATTTCCTTGATCTTGTCAACAGTTAGATTGGTCTGATTTCTTTTTCTCCTTGGGTATAGATTTTTGGCTAATTGCTGTGTTAAAGTACTGCCGCCACCAGAAGATTGGTCTTGCATCAAAATGGTTTTGAAAGCCACCCTGAGCAGACTAGGATAGTCTACACCCGAATGATTATAAAAGCGCTCGTCTTCAATAGACACTAAGGCATTTAGCAAATGCTTTGGAAAATCTTCATAAGTAACAGGTTGTCTGTCAAAGAGATAGTATTTACCAATAAGGACACTATCCGCGGTATATACTTCTGAGGCCCGTTGGTATTCAAAATCGGAAAGTTCTTTTTTGGAGGGCAAATCGCCCCAAACACCGGTATAGACTGTCGCTACTAATAGTATTGTGCCAAAAATACCAATGCCAAAGGCTAATAGGCCATATCTGATATACGGTGATTTGATTTTTTGTAGCAACATTCAAGTCAAATTATGGGTGCAATATCAAATTATTAATTGAATTGACCCATTTCTTAACAATGAACTCGAATGAACTTTTTGTTTTACCTCCTTATTTTACCATTTTCCTCCTCTATAACTATTGCTATGCAATCAAAAATTGCTTCATTAGGGGGTAAAAGTCTTTATACTCGATTCCAAACAAAAAGTTCATTCGAGTTCAACGGTTTAGACCTTGTTTGGCTACTTTTGAATAAACTTTAGTTGATGAAAAAGATCGTATTTTTCCTCTTTCTGACCTTAAATATTTCTTTCGCAAATACGCCGGAAGTCTGGTCTAAAACGGGCCATCGTGTGATTGGTGATGTAGCCCAAGCCCATTTGACAAGAAAAGCCAAAAAAGCGATTTCCGAACTGTTGGATGGTCAAAGTTTGGCGGCCATCTCGAATTTTTCAGACGAAATAAAGGCGGATACCCTATATCGGAAATTTGGTGCTTGGCACTATGTGAATATCCCAAAAGGAAAAAAGTATGATGAGGTAACAGCTAGCAAATATGGCGATTTGGTTGTTGGAATCAATTCATGCATCACCATCATCGAGAATGGGAATAGTTCAAAAGAAGAAAAAGCTTTTCACTTAAAAATGCTGGTGCATTTGATTGGTGATTTACACCAACCCATGCATGTAGGGCGGCTAGAAGACAAAGGCGGTAACGATATACAAGTACAATGGTTCAATGATGGAAGTAACCTGCATCGGGTCTGGGACTCCAACTTAATTGCACAGAATGCTATGAGTTATACTGAAATAGGCGCTTCTTTGCCCTATCTGAGTAAGCATCAAAAAAAGGCAATTCAAGAAGGAGTGCTTCTAGATTGGGTGGAGGAATCGCATTTGATGGCAGATGATCTTTACAAATCAGTTGAGATGGGTGAGAAGCTCTACTATCGCTACGGATACGTTTGGTGGCCAACCGTTGAAAAGCAGTTGCAAAAAGGGGGCTTGCGTCTGGCAAAAGTTTTAAATGATTTATTCTAAACGGTATTTCAGCCAAGAAATGCTATTTTCAACGAATGGTAATACCTTGGCACAAGAATTGAAGTTATTAAGTTAGTTGGAAGCGAGGAAATTAACATATGTCACCCAGATGTTAAAGATAGTAACTAACTCAAGAAAAGGGTATTAAAAAATCGGCTCTTTTGTAGGAGCCGATTTTTTATTTGATGACCCTAAAGGTCAAATTGATGCGCTCTCCGATTGGTTTTTTGGTTTTGGCGATTTGATGTAGCCATTGGTGCTGTGTTTCACCTTGCATCAATAAAAGGCTACCGTGTTCTAGGAGTAATTTATGTTTCTGTTCTTTTTGGGTTCTATGTTTGAGATGGAAGAAGCGCTCTTGGCCTAAGGTTATAGAAGCAATAACCGGATTCACACCAAGTTCCTTCTCATTATCGGCATGCCAACCATTACTATCATTCCCATCGCGGTAAAGGTTCAATAGGCAGGTAGTGAAAATAGCCTTCGTTTTAGTTTCAATTCGTTTTTTGATTTCCAAAAGGTCTGAGGTGAATTCATAAGGTTGCATGGTGATGTTGGAGTAGGAGTATGGTTTTCCATTATTTCCGAACAATGC
>JARFRH010000205.1 GCA_029287355.1 Maribacter sp.
CGACATAACCGAGTTCTATATTACATTCTAAACATGTCATTTAAGTAGGTTCATTAAGATTTGGGATTAGTATAACCCGTACTTTTTTGGAATATTATATAATCTCGATGTACGACACCCCACTTTTAGACGAACTGCAATTTTTTAGATGAAATGCACAAATTATGTTAAAAAAAACCTCAAAATTTATGAGGTTTTTATAGTAAGGGAATTAAAAAGAACGGTATATATTTACCGACAATGTTATCAACCTCACAGTAAATGTTCAAAAAGATTGGACCGGGAGTACTTGTGGCCGCAGCTTTCATAGGACCGGGTACAGTAACTGCCTGCACGCTGGCCGGTGTTGAATTCGGTTATGCTTTGCTATGGGCCATGCTACTGTCCATTATCGCCACTATTGTACTACAAGAAATGGCAGCTCGATTAGGAATCATTACCCAGAGGGGGTTGGCCGATGTAATCAAGAGCGAAATCAATAGCCCATGGGTTCGTAACCTCGTCATTGGAATCATCTTAGGGGCAATTGTCATTGGCAACGCTGCCTACGAAGCGGGTAATATAGGTGGTGCGACTTTGGGCCTAGAAGCTATTTTTGGAACCGACTATTTAATGTACTACCCCTTGATTATCGGAGCATGTGCCTTTATCCTTTTATATATAGGCAACTACAAGGTACTAGAAAAGGTGCTGGTTTCTTTGGTGCTCATCATGAGTTTATCCTTTGTCGTGACTGCCATTATAACAATGCCGGATCCGGCTCAAATCTTGAAAGGTCTGTTCGTGCCAACCGTACCTAAAAATGGAATACTTTCAATTATTGCTTTGGTAGGCACAACTGTTGTACCTTATAATTTGTTTTTACATGCTTCTTTGGTAAGCGAAAAATGGAAATCACAGGATGATTTGAAAGCCGTTCGACGAGACACCTATATTTCAATTGCATTGGGTGGAATGGTTTCAATGGCTATTATTATTGCTGCAACCACAATTCAAGGAGAGACGATTACCGATGTCATGGATTTAGCTCAAGGCCTACAACCGCTTTACGGCAATGCGGCAAAATATTTCATGGGCATAGGTTTGTTTGCTGCCGGAATAACCTCTGCGATTACGGCGCCATTAGCTGCGGCTTATGTAGCTAATAGCTGCTTCGGATGGAAAGTGGGCCTAAAACACATCAAATTCAAATTGGTTTGGATGATAATTCTTGGCCTGGGTGTAGGGTTTCTATTTTTTGGATATACCCCTATTGAAATCATAAAGTTCGCACAAGTGGCAAACGGAATTTTACTTCCTCTTATCGCGGTGTTCTTGCTTTGGGTAGTGAACAAGACTTCCGTTATGGGAACATACAGAAATACGAAGATTCAAAATAGTTTTGGCCTGATCATCATTGTTCTGGCCATTGTATTGGGTATAAAAAGCATATTTAAAGTAATAGGTTTATTGTAATGGAAAAAAATTTAATTGACATCAACTGTGATTTAGGGGAAGGCATCGGTAATGAAGCACACATATTGCCCCTTATTTCTTCATGCAGTATAGCCTGTGGTGGCCATGCTGGAAACGATGAGACGGTGCGAGAAGTGAGCCGACTGGCCAAACAGCACAATGTAAAAGTAGGTGCACATCCTTCCTATCCTGACAAAGAAAATTTTGGAAGGGTTACCATGGCCATAAGTAAAGATGAGTTGATAGCATCCCTAAAGTACCAGGTTGATAATTTCGCTTCCATTTTAAAGGAAGAAAATATCGAATTACATCACATAAAGGCTCATGGAGCACTTTATAACGATATTTCGACGGATGCTGAATTAGCGCGCACTTTTTTAAAATCCATAGAAGAATACAAGAGTACCACCCTGTTATATGTACCCTTTAATTCAGCAGTAGAGGGTGAGGCCTTGGTTGCCGGCTTTCAGATAAAATATGAAGCCTTTGGTGATCGCAACTATACCCATGAGGGATTGTTGATTTCAAGACAAGAAGAAAACGCCCTCATACAAGAGCCCCAAGCTGTATTAGAGCATATTGCTCGAATGGTTCATGAAAGGGAAGCCCGTTTACCCAACGGAAAACGCATACGCATGTTGGCCGATACATATTGTATACATGGCGACACCTCTTCGGCTTTGGAAATATTAACGTATATTTCGAACCACCAAAACATGTATAATCTACAAATCAAAAAGTGAGTAGGTATTCTTTATCAATACGCCCCTTCGGTGTTCATGCGATTTTAGTCGAATGGCCTCAAATCGTTGAAGAGGCTATTCTTGAAGATATTCTCCAATTTACGGCCCATTTAAAAGGAAATTGTTTGGATTCGTCAAAATGGGAAATCGTCCCGTCTTATAATTCGATTACCCTTATCCATCGAGAAAAACCTATAGACTTTAACGATTTCAAGAAGAAAATCGAAAGCTGGTATGCCGAAAAATTTGTCACAAAACCGCGTCAGAAATTCTTGTGGCGGCTTCCTGTATGTTATGACCTAGAGTTTGGGATTGATTTAGAAGAAGTCTCACAAAAGTTAAATAAATCAATTGATGAGGTAATAGAACTTCATACCTCGTTTCAGTACACGGTCTATGGCATTGGTTTTCTGCCGGGCTTCATGTATCTCGGTGGCCTACCGACAGCATTGGAGGTTCCAAGAAGGGCGGAACCCCGGCTTCATGTTCGAAAAGGCTCGGTAGGTTTGGCCGGAAAACAAACAGGTATTTATCCGCAGGAATCGCCAGGTGGATGGAATATAATCGGTAATTGTTCGGTTTCTATGTTCAACCCTAAAAGCGAAACGCCAAGTTTTGTAAATGTGGGTGATAAAGTGCAGTTTTATTCCATTGAAAGAGCCGCATATGATTTGCATAAAATCGAAGGGGAAGTAGGTATTTACAAATTGGAAAAAATCAAATTGGATGCTTAAGCTGCTCAAATCAGGTTTTTTTACAAGTATTCAAGATGGTGGCCGATTTGGGTATCTGAATAAAGGCGTTCCAGTTTCTGGCTTTATGGATTCCTTTTCCGCCACAAAAATTAATTTGCTGTTAGAAAACGAACCTGATGCCGCACTCATTGAAATTACAATGACCGGGCCAACGATTGAATTTGAGGCTCCTACCTATATCTGTTTGGGTGGTGCGGAAATGTCCGTCACTTTGAATAACAGCCCCATTCAACATTTCAAAGTATACAAAATCGAGCAGGGCGATATTTTGTCATATGGTAAGTTAAAAAAAGGATTTCGAAACTTTTTAGCGCTTAAAGGAGGTATTCAAACAGCACCTGTGTTGGCAAGCCGCTCGCAATATTACCCGGTAACGGATACGAATTGCTTAAAAGACAGGTCTGAGGTACCCTATGATTCGGTCACAACATTCGATCCTAAGATATCGGAAATTAAGGTCGATTCATTTTTGGATGAGACAAGCTTGGAAGTATCTCAAGGTCCGGAATTCAATCAATTGAACGATAAACAATTAGAGGTGCTGTTTTTTAAGGACTTCAAAGTGGCCAAAGAAAATAATCGGATGGCCTATCAACTTGCAGATACAATTGCCGGGCACAAAATTTCAATGCTGACTTCAGCGACATTGCCAGGTACGGTGCAATTAACACCATCGGGCAAATTGCTTATTTTGATGAAAGATGGTCAAACGACCGGTGGGTATCCTAGAATTTTGCAACTTTCGGATAAAGCAATTTCGATTCTTTCCCAGAAAAAGTTTGGAGACACGGTTTCATTTAAACTTTTTAAAATATAATTTTTGTAGTTATTTAATATTTACATAGTATTGTGTAGATGAAAGTCTACGAAAATTTAGTCAATGTACTTCTTATTGTCCCTTCAACGGGGTGATATGGATTTTCATTGACCAAGAAAGCCTGTATCATTTATCCGATACAGGCTTTCTTGGTTTTAGCTTGCAGTGAATGCTAGATTGAATGTAATGAATATGGTATCAAATGAGTATTTAAGTAATTGAAAAACAAAGATTTAAATAAAATATAGTAAAATTGACTTTATACGGATATACAATGCTAAAAATATAGGTCTTATTAAACATTTATATTTGTTTATAAAGGGTCGAACCCAGGAATTTAGAACACTTTTAGAATGCATCGATGGAATTGAACAAATACAGTAAAAACGTAACCCAAGACCCAACACAACCAGCGGCACAAGCAATGCTTTATGCCATAGGGTTCAAGGACGAGGATTTTGAAAAACCTTTGGTGGGCATTGCAAGTACAGGTTATGAGGGTAACCCTTGTAACATGCATTTGAATGATCTGGCGAAATTGGTAAAGGAAGGTGTTAATTCTCGGGAAACCGTAGGACTTATTTTCAATACCATAGGGATCAGCGATGGTATTTCCATGGGAACCCCCGGAATGCGTTTTTCATTACCCTCAAGGGATATTATTGCAGATTCTATGGAAGCCGTTGTACAGGGAATGTCCTATGACGGATTGGTGACTGTTGTGGGTTGTGATAAGAACATGCCAGGAGCCTTGATGGCGATGTTGCGATTAAACCGTCCTGCTATTCTTGTGTACGGTGGTACCATTGCATCAGGCTGTCACAATAATAAAAAATTGGATATTGTTTCCGCCTTTGAGGCTTGGGGCGAAAAGGTGGCGGGTACAATGGAAGAATCCGAATTTAAATGTATTATCAAAAAATCAATTCCAGGGGCAGGGGCTTGTGGAGGAATGTACACCGCAAATACCATGGCTTCGGCCATTGAAGCTTTGGGGATGGCATTGCCTTACAATTCATCCAATCCTGCAATCGGTGAAAATAAAAAAGCGGAATGTATCGCAGCTGGTAAACACATGCGAACATTGATTGAAAAGGATATCAAACCTTTGGATATCGTCACTCGAAAGTCATTGGAAAATGCGATACGTTTGGTGACGATCACGGGCGGTTCTACCAATGCGGTTTTGCATTTCTTGGCAATTGCCAGAGCTGCGGATATTGAATTCACCTTACAAGATTTTCAACATATCAGCGATACCACCCCGTTTATTGCGGATTTAAAACCTAGTGGCAAATATTTAATGGAGGATGTACATCGTGTTGGTGGAATTCCGGCTGTGTTGAAGTATCTATTGAAAAATGGATTACTCCATGGTGATTGTTTGACCGTTACAGGAAAGACTTTAGCGGAGAACCTCGAAAATGTTCCGGATCTCGAAGAAGGTCAAGATGTGATTATGCCTTTGGATAAGCCTATTAAGGCAACCGGGCATTTGAGAATGTTGTACGGCAATCTTGCCGAAAACGGTTCTGTGGCAAAAATCACAGGCAAGGAAGGGCTCTTGTTCAAGGGAACGGCAAAAGTATTTAATAGCGAATATGATGCGAATGACGGTATCCGAGACGGATTGGTGAAAAAAGGAGATGTAGTGGTCATCCGTTACGAAGGTCCAAAAGGCGGACCCGGAATGCCGGAGATGCTGAAACCGACCGCTGCCATAATGGGCGCTGGTCTTGGTAAAGAGGTCGCTTTGATTACCGATGGTAGATTTTCAGGAGGAACACATGGCTTTGTAGTGGGCCATATTTCTCCAGAGGCCCAAGATGGTGGCACCATCGCTTTACTTGAAGACGGGGATATCATTACTATTGATGCGGAAACCAATTCAATTAATGTCGATGTTTCGACAGAAGAGCTGGTAAAGCGCAAAGAATCTTGGGTAGAACCTGAACTAAAGTTCAAGAAAGGCGTCTTATACAAATATGCACGTTCCGTATCATCCGCATCGCAAGGCTGCGTAACGGATGAATTTTAATAAAATTAGGTCCTCCCCTCATTTCAAGGGGCAATGCAGCGATAGCTGTGGGCGAGCTGAAGGGAAGAAATGGCGGAGAGGTCTCTGCGAAATATTGATTACAAGCTAAAAAGCTTATGGAAACAGTAAAAGAAAAACAAAAGGAAACGGAGATAAAATCGACCATCAAAATCTCAGGCGCGGAAGCAATCATTCGTTGCTTATTGGCTGAAGGTGTCGATTTATTATACGGTTATCCAGGGGGTGCGATTATGCCTGTCTATGATGAATTGTATAAGTTTCAAGATAAGCTAACACACATATTGACACGGCACGAACAAGGTGCGACCCATGCAGCACAGGGCTATGCCAGGGTTTCAGGTAGGGTAGGGGTCGCGATGGCCACTTCAGGGCCAGGAGCAACCAACTTGGTAACCGGTTTGGCAGATGCTCAAATAGACTCCACCCCAATGGTATGCATTACTGGGCAGGTACCTAGACATTTATTGGGTTCGGATGCCTTTCAAGAAACCGATATCATTGGTATTTCGACTCCGGTAACCAAATGGAACCATCAAATCACCAAAGCTTCGGAAATTCCTGAAGTAATGGCAAAAGCATTTTATATTGCAAAATCTGGGCGCCCAGGTCCTGTTTTAGTTGATATTACCAAGAATGCACAATTTGAAGAACTAGACTTTGTATATGAAAAATGTACGGGAGTTCGTAGTTATAATCCCGTTCCCAAACCGAATATGGGTTCGATTGAAGCTGCTGCAGAGCTCATTAACAAAGCAAAGAAACCCTATATCGTTTGGGGACAAGGTGTGATCTTGGGTGAAGCGGAGGAAGAATTGAAAGCCCTGATTGAAAAAGCCGGAATTCCTGCTGCTTGGACGATTATGGGAGAATCGGCCATCCCAACAAGCCATCCATTAAACGTTGGTATGGTTGGAATGCACGGCAATTACGGGCCGAATATATTGACCAATGAATGTGATTTATTATTGGCCATTGGTATGCGATTCGATGACCGGGTAACCGGTAGTTTAGATACCTATGCAAAACAGGCCAATGTGATTCACTTTGAAATAGACCCAGCAGAAATCAATAAGAATGTCACAGCTGATGTTGCGGTTTTAGGAAACTCAAAAGAGACACTCGCACTTCTGCTGCCTTTGATCAATCAAAACAAACATACGGATTGGCACAACGAGTTCAAGAAAAAATACCAGATAGAATTCGATACGGTCATTAAGAACGATATCCATCCCACAAAAGAAGGCTTGACGATGGGTGAGGTAATCGAAGAAATCAACCTGGCGTCCAAAAACAAAGCGGTTATTGTAACCGATGTAGGCCAACATCAAATGATTGCTTGTCGCTATGCGAAATTCGAGCAGTCAAAAAGTAATATCACCTCTGGTGGTTTAGGAACCATGGGATTTGCACTTCCAGCAGCAATTGGTGCTAAAATGGGCGCAATGGATAGAGAAGTAGTTGCCATAATCGGTGATGGGGGTTATCAAATGACCATTCAAGAATTAGGCATCATTTTCCAACATCAAGTTCCGGTAAAAATTGTGGTATTGAACAATGA
>JARFRH010000209.1 GCA_029287355.1 Maribacter sp.
AACACAAATAGACCTTTGTTCCATACTCGCGCGCATGAATATTTGAGAGCTGTCCGACCAATTCGATATGCTGAAAAAGATCGGCTACATCTTCACCTAATTCATCATTGATGTAAATGAAGTGTTCAATATCCGGAACAAAAGTATGTGATGACCAATACAGGAAACTTTCGTTGAAGCTCTTAGGTTCTGGTAAATTGTACTTTTTTCCAATAACCGCTATAGCGCCCGCCTGTCCGTAATTTTCGCAGTAAATAATGCTTTTTTCTTTCTCCGGAATCTTTTGATATGCCTCATTGGTCAAGCGTGTTAATTCTTCCCAGCCTAATTGATCGGCGTAATCTTGGGGTAGGCTGTGAATTGAGCCATCTTCAAATCTCCTTCCTAGTAACAAACCAAAATCGTCTTCAAGATCTTTGAAATAGGAAACCATCCCATCTTGCTTGTAAATCGGTAAACCATATGGAATAATTGGAATGGTCATCAATATCATGAACAAAGGTATGGCTCATCGCAGCAATTGATTTTGAACGAAGCGCTCAACAAACACAGCACCAGCTGCAATTAAGAGAGGAAGAACACCTAAGGTGTAATAACTTTTGCCACGTAAGAGTAATAAAACACCAATTATGAAGAGCACAGCATACCCTAAAAAATGATATTTTTTTGTTTTCAGCAGAAAAGCCAGGCCTAATATCATAACTATGCTCGTGGCGAATGTCATGTTTATTTGGTCGAACAAAAAAGTAGTCCGGTCTACATTCACCAACTGACGCTCGTTCAAGGCTTGCATATGACCAATTACAGGAAAGTCGTGCACAATTTGCCAAATAAGGTTGGGTAGAAAAATTAGAAAGGCAATCCCAACAGCCAAGTACAAGGATTTTTTTCTAAATATAATTCGATGCGATGTGACTAAAATGGAAACCAACAAACCGGCTAAAAGTAATAAAACAAGGTACTTATTGAGCATTGCGAATCCTGCAATCACGCCGATACCAATGATGTATTTCTTGTCTTGCGTATTAATAAATCGAATGGCATGGTAGAAGATAAACGTCCAAAGTACTAAATCAATTGATACAGGTTGAAATAAATGAAATGTTCTTAGCGAGAATGGTGTTACAATTAAAGCAATGGCTGTTAGGATTTGGGCATACGAACTACCTCCTAATTCGCTGTTGATTCGTGCCGAAAGCCAAACTAGAACTCCCCCGAGCAAGGCCGGAAACAATTTTACAGCAAAAAGGGAATAGCCAAAAATAGTTTGTATAAGAGCCGCAATCCAACCGATCATAGGGGGTACTGTGGCATAGCCAAAGTCAGGATGCAAGCCTAGGGAAAAGTATAATAATTCATCGCGGTGATATTCCAAATTATCAACGACCAAAAGGTGAATAATTACATTCAATAGGCCTAGTCCGATAATTAAGAAGGATGTTCTTTTTGGTCTTTCATTCATTTAACTACACTCACATAGCTTTTTGTATCCTCCGAAACATCAATAGCCGCAAGTCGATGCCGCCGTTACCATCCATATGTGGAATTTTAAGTGTCAACAAACTCCTTCCTTTTTGTAGTTCTATGTTTCCCAAAACCTTTGGTCTGAAATCTTTGACATACGATTCTATTCGTGGGTCACGATCGTTTTCCATTCCGGTTAGGGGAGGGTCATGAGCTTCGGTAATGCGGCTAATAAACTTGCTGTGACCATGTGACAATTGTATTGCCACTCCCGGGTTTTCGGGCTTCATCGTATAGTAAAGCTCTACTTCGAATTCGCCATCGGCCAAAACTTCAACATCCCAGGTGATGGAATCTTTTACACTTTCCCAATTCGTAAAAAACGTATTATTGGGGTGGCGATTACTTCGTTTGATATTCCCATGAGGAATACCATCTCGCGCGGGAATCTGGGTATATTCGAAATGAGGATGCCCCAAGGTGATAGGACGGTCATCGGTTTCTGAGGTCAAGGGCTTTGTTTCAGCAAGCCAATCGATCTTGGCCTTCCTTAGGGAATCCAAGACCTTCGCAAATTGACTCGAAACGTTTATCTTTTGTCCACGGTCGCTTGTGATATCATACAATCGATCTTCATTATCCAAACGAAATCGTTGTGTTCGAATACTGGTTTTTCCACTCCAATGGTTAAAAACCAACCTGTCTTCCCATTTCGGATTTTCTTCCAAAAGTAAAGGAGCTAAATTTTTGCCATCAATGTCTTTCTCAGTTGTTGCCGCTATCTTTGCAAGGCTTGCCAATGTCGGCAAAAGATCGATGGCACTTCCGAGTTGCGATATAGTTTTACCAGCAGGTATCGAACCTTTCCACTGAATAAGAAATGGTGTTCGAACGCCACCTTCATCCGTTGCCCCTTTGCGGCCTCGCATACCACCATTCCAGCGCCATCCGTTAGGTCCATTGTCGGATAAGTAGATAACGATCGTATTCTCTTCAAGGTCAAGCGCTTTCAATTTGTCTATTATCCGGCCAACATTATAATCGATATTTTCTACCATAGCCAAGGCAGCCTTGGTATGTTCGATAGTTGTTGTTTCCTCACCTTCATAGTTTAAACTCAATTCCTTGTCTTCAAATCGGTTCCAGTATTTATCGGGGACCTGCATCGGACTATGGGGGGTGTTCAAAGGGAGATATAAAAAGAATGGATTCTCCTTATTTTCTGTCATGAATTGTATGCCATGATTTGTTAAGTCATCTACTAAGAACCCATCGCCTTTTACAATTTTTCCGTTGTGTTCTAGCATCGGACTGAAATAATTACCCCAATGGCCTGAAGTAAACCCATAATAATCATCAAAACCTCTTGCATTCGGGTGATACGGTGGCTGCATGCCATTATGCCATTTACCGTAGGCAGCAGTTTGATATCCTGCTTTTTTGAACACCTCTGCAACCGTTGTCTCGTTTAAATTCATGCGCTCACCTCCGGCTGAGGTTCGATGTACTCCAAGTCTCGTAAAATGTCTTCCGGTAAGTAGTTCTGCACGGGTAGGGGAGCAGACTGGCTGTACATAAAAGTTCTCAAAGGAAATCCCATTTTTAGCCAAGGCATCAATATTCGGTGTACTGATATCCGAATTCCCGTTCATACTTAAATCACCCCAACCCTGATCATCGGCCATAATCAGGACAATGTTTGGTTTCTGTGGGTTTTCGATTTGAGAAATTTTGGACTTTGATTGTTCTTTGCAGGATGTCAGGATGATGGAAATCCCCAAAAGAAGTAAGGCAACTTTTTTCATTTGAGAAGTATTCATTTTCATTTCAAACTTGAAATCATTCTTTTATTGCCAATCCTACCATAGAATCCGCAGTGCCGTAATATAAGAACCATTTGTTTTTAAAGAAAACCAAACCTTCAATAAAAGTAGTGCCGGCCTTGTATTGCCCGCTAATTTCATGAGGCAAACTCGGACAAATAAAGGGCGTCTCTAATCGTGCTAAAAGTTTAGAAGGGTCGTTCTTGTCGAATAAAGCCTGTCCACCGCAATACGTACCCTCAGGGTATTTTGTTGTGGCACCTTCACCACTGAGGTTTTTTCCATTATAGAATAATAAAATGCCATTTTCGGTATAGAGAGCCGGTGGCCCAGGCTCAGTAAGGTGACTATCAAATTCATTCAAGGTAGGTTTCATTACATGTAATAATTCACCTGCCTCGTCTAGAACAGGTGTCCAGTCCAACCCATTTTCTGATGCTGCAAGGTTGACAAAAAGTTCGCCCCAGTACATCAAGTACTTTCCGTTAATTCTTTTGGCCTTTAGTCTCCCATCGATTAATTCGGTTACTATGGATCCGGATTTACTCCAGATATCCAAAAATTTGCCCTCATGGGCATGTTGAAATACCGGGCCATTTTTTTCCCAGGTTTTAAGGTCTTTAGAAGCGGCACTTGAAAGTCGAGCAACATCATTGTTCCAGCTGGTGTAGAGCATGATATACGTGCCATCGGGCGTTTCCACTACACGGGGGTCTTCAATACCCCCCGGATAATCCCATTTTTGAAATTCATCTTCCATCGGATAAAAAACCGGTTCGGGATGTTTGGTGAAATTGATTCCATCCGTGCTATGGGCCAAACCGATACGGGAGGTCCGTTCACCGAGAATTGCGGCTGGATTATCTTCAGCTCTGAATAACATAAAAACAGTATCGTTTCGTACGACCGCCCCAGGATTGAAGACATCGGCCTTTTGCCATTGCACTTCCTTATTTGTGATAGGGTCTGTAAATACGTAGCTCGAATCGGAAGTCATTATCGGATTGATGTCGGTTTTTTCAAAACCCAGCATCCAGGGCTCTTCTATGGTTTTGGCCTTCGCTTCTTCCTTTGACTTTTCATTCTTGCATGACCATAAACATGAAAATATAAGTGCTAATACTACTAGTTTGGTTTTCATATGAAGTGTTTTAATATTGAAATGATCAAAGTTGACCTTCTACCATTTTGCTAAAGGTATACTACTCTGGCAAAAAGCGATCAAAAATTTGAAAAGAAGACGATTTAGTACCCAGAAAATATGCTATATTGAAGCTTCAAAGTTCCAAATATACCAAATGTATTTTCAGAAATTGCCGAACTGGCTTGTACTCTTAGTGGTGCTTTTGATGGGTTTTTCAAGTTGCACGGTAGATAAAGCTGCGGCGAAGTATGAACTGCAGGGTACGCTCATAAAATGGCAACCGGTGACTTTGACTTTTGATGGCCCAACAGTTTCGGAAACGGACAGTATCAATCCTTTTTTGGACTATAGCCTGTTGGTCAATTTTTCGAACGATGGCGATATGCTATCGGTATACGGATATTTCGCCGCGGATGGCGATGCCGCAAATTCGAGTGCAGCTTCTGGTAACAAATGGCAGGTAAAATTTTCCCCGAACAAAATCGGAAAATGGAAGTTCGATGCTTATCTTATGCATGGGAAGGATATAGCGGTGACTCCATTTACCTTGGCTGGAAAAACGGACGGGCTTTGGAATATTACAGGTGAATTTGAAGTGGCCGCCACTGATTCAACGGCCAATGGTTTCTATAAAACTGGAAAATTGGCGTATGTAGGCGCACCTTATTTAGAAGAATGTGAAACGGGGAGGGCCTTTTTGAAGAATGGAGTCGGAAGCCCGGAGACTTTTTTAGCCTATCACGAGTTTGATGGTACTTTTAAAAAGAACGGCGCGGATACACCTACCTTGAACAATGGCTTGCATGAATATTCAAATCATCGAAAAGATTGGAAAACAGTAGACCCCACGTGGAGTGATGGTAAAGGAAAGGCCATTATTGGGGCTTTGAACTATCTGCAATCAAAGGGAATGAACTCTCTTTATTTTTTGGTAATGAACGAACATGGGGATGGTGATAATGTGTGGCCATGGATAGCACCGAAAGAACAAACAAGATACGATGTGAGCAAACTGGCCCAATGGGAAAAAGTGTTTACCCATATGGATGAGTTGGGTATGGCGATGAACGTTTTTACGCAAGAAACCGAGAATGATACCATTTTGAACAAGGGCGAATTGGGTCTTGAAAGAAAACTCTACTATAAGGAACTGGTTGCTCGCTTTGGTCATCATTTGGGGGTAGTATGGAATCTAGGTGAAGAAACCAATAGAACTTTCGAGCAATTGAAAAGCTATGCATCTTACATTCGAAGTATAGATCCATATAAGCACCCAATAGCCGTTCATAATCATGTTCGCATCACTGGGGAGCGATTTCAAGGCAGACCTCTAGATCCAATTAAAGAAACCCTTACGCCTTTGCTTGGCTTTAAAAATTTCGAAATCCCTTCATTACAATTGTATGATACCACTGAAGTACATAAAGAAGTACTGAAATGGCGAAACCTCTCTAAGAAGAATAAAAGACAGTGGGTGACCTATTTGGATGAAATCGGACATTGGGATATCGGAATAACCACGGATACAGCCGCCAATAATAATTATGGGATGGTGATGCGTACGAGTCTTTGGGGTAGCTTATTGGCCGGTGGTGCTGGTAATTCTTGGTATTTTGGGGGACTAGATACTGCAAACAATGATATGGCTGCAGAAGATTTTCGTGCCCGTGATCAGTGGTGGAAGATCAGTGCTAATGCAATAAAATTTTTTGAAGATCATTTACCTTATGCAGAAATGCAAAATCGTGATGATTTGCTCAGTAGTAAAAAGGCTTTTTGTTTCGCTAAAAAGGATGAACTTTATGTAGTGTATTTACCTAAAGGCGAGACTACTGATTTGGCGATTGGTGATGGTGTGTATTCCATAGCGTTTTTTGACCCAAGGGCAGGTGGAAAACTTTTTGATAAGCAAAATGAAGGGTGGAAAATAACGAAACCCAATAGTGTGGAACTCTCTGCTTATAATGGAGAAAAAGACAAGGATTGGGTAATAATAATTGGGAAAAAATAATGCCATTAAACATATTCGATAGGCTTAGCAAACTAGTGATGGTCTTAACAGTGGCTTTAGTATGCTCATGTCAAAGTGAATCAAAAGAAATAGCCGTGGTTTTCCCGGGAAAAACCTGGGAGGTAAGGGAACCTGAAGAACTCGAAGTCGATTCTCAAAAACTACGGGAAGCGTTAGAATACTTGGCATCGGAGTCAGGGGGAGACGGCCTGGAAGAAGTTTTTATTGCCCGAAAAGGCTATGTCATTTATCAAGGGGATAGTATCTATAAAAAACATAATATTTATTCGTCCAGTGCCGCTTTTACGAGTACTGCACTCGGTTTATTGCACGGTTTGGATTTTGTGCACCCCTGGACCCATGTCAGGTATATAGACCCTGAAATGGAGGAGCTTTACCCTACATTACAACTAAAGCATTTTGCCAGCATGACTTCTGGATATAGTGGCAAGGGTCTAAGCCGGTGGAAGGAACCCAACGAAGATTGGTCATCAACACCTTATGAAATTGAAGAACCCTTATTTGCCCCTGGCGAGGAATATGCCTATTCGGATGAAGCCCAGATGATGTTCGCACGTTTATTAACCAAAAGGGCAAAGAAAACCTTAAAGGAAGTATTCGATGAAAATATCGGTAATGTCATTGGTATGGGCGAATTTGAATGGGGAACTGAAGGAGTCGTCGATAGTATTCCAATAAACAATGGTAGTACAGGAGTTGTGATCAATGCCGAACAACTGGCTCGTTTCGGCCATCTTTATCTCAATGAAGGGCATTGGAGCGAGAGGCAAATCCTTCCGAGATTTTGGATAATTAGAGCAACGTCCAATCAAGTCCATACGGATAAAATAGCAAACACGGATAGGGAAAAAGTTGATGGCCGTGGCTGCTATGGCTTCAATTGGTGGGTGAATGGTATGAAGCCAACCGGTGAATATCACATGCCGGATGCCCCAAAATCACTGTACTATACGAGCGGTTTACATAATGATGTGTGTTTCATAATTCCAGAATGGGATATGGTATTTGTTCGTAGGGGAGCGGATGGGAATCCAAAAAAGGGAAAACCTTTTGTGTACAATGAATTTTTTAAACGTATGGCCTTGGCAATCGAAAAATGACCACATGAAGATTCTAAAAATGGTTCTTGTTATATTGGCGCTGCTTTTTGTAGCGTGCAAAGAGAAACCTTCTTCTGAAAAGGAGGTAAAAACTGCCGTAGAAAAAGCGGCTGAGGCTTTGGATACGATTTTGAATAAAAAACGAAGCCCTGAAAAAAAGTTTAAATCGTTTCTGGGCTTGGCAGATTCCACTTTCGTACGATTAGCGGATTTCAGTGATGGCTTTGCCTATGATATGCGATACGCCACAGAGAACAATTTTCTAAAAGCCCAGGTCTATGAGTGTGCGGAATGCTACACTCGTGTAAAAACAGTCAAGGCACTGTTGGCTGCAAATGAGGAATTTCAAAAAAAAGGTGTGAAAATCAAATTTTATGATTGTTATAGGCCGAATTCGGTGCAATACAAAATGTGGAAGATAGTTCCGAATCCTCAGTATGTAGCGAATCCCGTTAAAGGTTCAATACATAACAAAGGCGGTGCCGTTGATATCACTTTGGTGACTTTGGGGGGAGAAGAATTGGATATGGGTACGGACTTCGATTTCTTCGGAAAGCGGGCCTATCATGATAATATAGATTTACCACAGGCTATTTTAGATAATCGAAAGCTCCTCAAAGAGACCATGAAGAAACATGGTTTTTGGTCGACCAGAACGGAGTGGTGGCATTATAACTTACAGGGTGCCTCGAAGGACCCTATTGCTAATTTCAAATGGGAATGTAACTAAAACCAAATGTTATGAAATATATACCAGTCATCTTATTGCTACTAATAACGTATCCGCTAATGGGGCAAGATACGATTATGTCGTTATGGCCGAAAGACAGGATTCCGAATCGCATTGAGAGCGATGAAAAAGAAGAACACAAGCGAAATGGAATACTTCGTATTAGTGCCGTTCAAGAGCCTACAATTGAGGTGTATTTGCCGGCCAAATCAAATGCCAACGGCAAGGCCATGTTGATTTTTCCAGGTGGGGGATATGGCATGTTGGCTTATGATTGGGAAGGAATAGACATCGCAAAATTCTTGAACGGAAAGGGTATTGCGGGTATTGTGGTTAAATACCGATTGCCTTCCTCAAAATCACAAAAGGATAAACATCATGTGCCGCTAATAGATGCGCAGCGTGCCTTGCGTTTGGTGCGGAGTAAAGCAGAAAGCTTCCATATTGATGCCGATAAAATCGGGATACTAGGTTTTTCGGCCGGGGGCCATCTAGCTTCTACTTTAGGGACTCATTTTGAAGAAAAAGTCTATGAGCCCATCGATACCGTTGATCAACAAAGTGCACGCCCAAATTTTATGGCTTTGGGTTATCCGGTGATTTCTTTTGGGGAGATGACCCATGGGGGTTCAAAGAAAAATCTAATAGGGGAGAACCCCAACATGGAAATGGTCGATTATTTTTCAAATGAAAAACAGGTAAGTGAAAATACACCTCCGACGTTTTTGTTTCATGCCTCTGATGATACCGCCGTACCGGTGGAAAATAGTCTGCTCTTTTACCAAGCTTTGAAAGACCGCGGCGTTTCCGCAACCATGCATATTTATCCGAAAGGGGGTCATGGCTTTTCTTTGGCCCGAAAAGATGCTCATTTGATGGGCTGGACGGAACGTATGTTCGAATGGATGGAGAGTTTAGATTAGGGTGACTATTTTTTTAAAAAGATAGAAGGATATCTATTCCACTTTTATAATTTTGCAATCCTAATATCGAAGAATGGCCTTTTTTGTAAATGGACATGACAACGATATCGGATGAAGCGTACAAAAAGCTAAGGCCGACGCACCGTCTGGCACTTCGCTAAAAATGTCCACTGGACATTTTATTTACGCTTAGTCCGGGATGTAGCGCAGTCCGGTAGCGCACTCGGCTGGGGGTCGAGTGGTCGCAGGTTCAAATCCTGTCATCCCGACGAACCACTATTTAGTGGATATCAAAGCACTGTCAACTGACTGATTGACAGTGCTTTTCATTTTTAGTGCAATCATATGATATCGTTTTAAACCCTCTTTCTGGTGTGCAATTCGGTGAGCTAGGCGATAAGCATCTAGTCGTAAATTTAGACAGTATTTAGGCCATTTAGATGCTTTCCAAAAACAGAAGATGTAACTAAAAAGAAGTAGGTTTCAGGTTCAAGAACCTTCTAATTGTTCGTTTTATAAAGAAAAGAATTATACCTTGAGTTATACCCACGGTTTGATCTTCTTCTATTGAACAAATTAATACCTAAGGTAATTTGATGAAATCCTCCATCCCTTACAATCAAACCTCCTAATTGGTGTGTGTAGGTATATGAGATTAAAAATCGGTTGAATTCTACGCCGGCGATTGGGGTGAGAAGACTTAATTCCTGTACCTCATTGCGATCTAAACTTCTTCTATAGGACAAGGCCAGCCATACTCTTGCAGTTCTTCCAAATGTTTGGTATACTTTGGCATTGACGTCTAAAAGCTTTTCGTTAGTGGCCTCTATATATTGGAACATGGCCGATGGTTCGAATTGAAGGTTTTGTCCTCTGCCAAAAAAGTAGCCCACGTTAAACAAATACCTTCTTAAATTCAATGCTTTAAACTCCGGATTGATGACCTGGCGTGTATTCAGCACAATATTTTTAATCGTTACATAGGCAAAACCATCTAGATTATGATAGGCAAAGCTTAGGTCTGCATTGAAGTACGCATCGGATTCTATAACCTGAGAAACCACAGGATCAAAATCTACAAATGTGGATTGATCCAAGGTATTTTGAACATATGAGGCGGCCAAACCAAATGATAACTGATTCAGTGCTTCAGTGCTTCTGAAATTCAAGTGATACGCATAGGCTCCTTGTACGCCGACCTGCGAATGGAAACCATTTTTATCATTAAATACCAAACCACCTATAGCTGCATTCTGACCTAAGGCTCCATGTAAGCTTAAGGTTTGTAATGATGGTGAATTTCCGACACTGTTCCATTGTTGCCGGTGGGTCAATCTCAATTTTGCACTATTGCCAATACCCGCAGCACTAGGGTGTACCATAAAGATGTTATCCGATAAATAATCGGAATAAACGGGTAAGGTTCCCTGCGCATTTGTAAGCTGAGTAGCGCATATGACGAAACAAAGCATTAAGGCATACTTTAATTTTCTCATGTGATCGTTATCTTCTGATTAAACTAAAGTGACCCTTTTCTTGTTTGCCCGAATCGTGTACGATGACGTACCAATAGTCATCTTCGACCATAGGATTGCCTTGGTAAGTACCGTCCCAACCTTCCGATTCGGGGGAAATTTGTGCCAGTATTTTACCAAAACGGTCAATGATATACACATATGCAATACTGTTCTGATCATCCCCGACATTCCAATAATCATGGTAGCCATCATTGTTCGGTGTAAAAAATTGTGGTACAAAGAAATGTAGGTGATCAGCGGTGGTTATGGTATCACAACCAGTGCTTTTCACATAAATGGTATAGGCGCCTCCCTCAACACTTTCAAAGCGGGGACTTGCTTGAAAGACAACACCATCTAGCGAATACATGAAATCGCCTGAATTGGCTGTGGTAACGGCAATGTCGGCGCCGTTTGAAAGAACGGATTCAATGATGGGCACCTCCGTGGGGGAGACTTTATAGACTATTGTTTCAAAAGTATATACCCCGTCGGTAATTTCAACCGAATAGACTCCTGTTTCGCTAATGCTTATTTCATTGGTAACCGCACCGGTATTCCATAAATAAATGGGCATGTCTATCGCAGTATTTGGCTGTAACAACAACGCATTGCCTTCACATAAATCCACATCTATTTCCGTTGTACTTAAAGTCGGTGTTACTGAAACGCTCCAGGTACATGTTTGCGAATCAAAGATGGCGGTCTCCCAAGATTCCAACAGTGGTTGATTTGGCATGGTACCTGAAATTTCCCATGAGCAAGTGGTATCACTGAAGGTGGCGGTTTCATAGCATTCAAGATCTGGTGGTGTGGATATGCTTCCAGAAACTTCCCATGCGCAGGTTTCCGTATTAAATGTAGTATTTTCCCAGCATTCCGTTATTGGCTCAATAGGCTGGGTTCCTGTAATATCCCAAATGCAGGTGGTATTATTGAAGGTCGCCGTTTCATAACAAGCAATTTCCGGTGATTCGGTCGCACTTCCAGTCACCTCCCACACACAACTAATCGTGTTGAAAAAGGCACTTTCTCCACAATCCAATACGGGTTGAACCGGTTGTGTCCCTGAAAGCTCCCATATACAAGAGGTTTCATTAAAGGTGGCGCTTTGCCAACATTCGGTAATGGGCTGTTCCGGTTGCGTTCCAGAAATTTCCCATACGCATGTT
>JARFRH010000208.1 GCA_029287355.1 Maribacter sp.
GTGGTAGGCTTTGGCGACGTAGCCTGAGTTACGGAGTTTCTCAGCTAGCTTTTCCGTATTTTTTCTACTCAAACAATAGATAATTCCACTTTCATCGGAACGTCCTTCCAAGAAATTTAGAATCTGTTTGATTCGGTTTTGTCCAGGTCTGACATCCAGATACAAATTCGGGCGATTGAAAGATGCCAAATGGCGGCTAGCCTCTGAAATGGAAAGTTGTTCCACTATATCATCTTGGGTCGCTTTATCGGCCGTAGCGGTCAAAGCAATTACCGGAATATCAGGAAATCTTGTTTTCAAACTTCCTAATCGGGTATAGGCCGGGCGAAAATCGTGTCCCCAAGAGGAAATGCAATGCGCCTCATCTACCGCAAACAAACTAATTTTTAGCTCCTCAAAAACGGTATCGAGCTGTGCAATACTTTCAGGAGCAACATAGCATAATTTCAATGTTCCATTTCTGAGTTGCTGAAATGTATCTTGCTGTACTTCCCGTGGTTGTGAACTGTTATAGAATGCTGCCGCCACTCCATTTGCACGAAGCACATCGACTTGGTCTTTCATCAATGCAATCAATGGGGAAATTACAATTGCGGTTCCATCCATGGCCAAAGCTGGTAATTGAAAGCAGAGTGACTTGCCCCCGCCAGTGGGCATTATGGCCAAGACATCCTTTTTGGAGAGTACATCTTCCATCACTTCCAGCTGATTTGCCCTGAAAGAATCGTAACCAAAATGAGTTTTGAGTAGCGGTAAAAGTTGTTGTTCGTAATCGATGGAGAGCATGGTTAAATGTAATGAATGTTAATCTACCATTTCTTTTAAATTACCGGGAGTTTTTAGTGCTATTAAAGTTTATGTGCAGTAATCCTTCTCCCGAAGTATCGGGAGCGCTCAGGATGACACCATAACCTAATGCCTGTCTGAGCGCACCCGAAGCTTTTGGGGAGGACCCCAGTAACGAATTACTTCCCCAACATCAAAAGTTCATTACATTTTATCTCGGTGATATATCGTTTTTCCCCCTCCTTGGTCTCGTATGATCGGTGAATCAATTTGCCTTCAACGGCAACCTGTTTTCCTTTGACCAAATAATTCTCGACAATCTCGGCTGTTTTTCCCCAGGCAACTACATTATGCCATTGCGTGTCTTCTACTTTTTCACCCTTGGCGTTTTTATAACTATCGCTAGTTGCAACGGAAAATTTGGCAAGTTTACTGCCACTTTCCAAGTTTACGATTTCTGGGTCTTGCCCTAGGTGTCCAATTAACTGTACTGAATTTTTAAGTGCATTCATAATAAGAATTTTAGGTGTCTGCCATAGTGCGCAGACAGGTTTAACAATTAGTTTTGTCGAGTTCTTATGTTTCGACACTGCAAACCTAGAACACCTTCAAAATAATATTCGTATGTTAAACATTTGTATACGTTTACATACGTATATAAATGTTTCTAATCTTTTTATTAATTTATAATCAAGTAGTTACATTTATAAAACAGATAGTAAAAATTCGGTTATTGGCACTAGATAATAGGTGTCTATGTACCATATTACTGCTCAAATTAATGATTTCACCCCTGCCACAGTCTGACACTTTCCCTTTTTATCTTTGCATCAAATCTTAAAACAATGGAAAATGGAGACTATAAAAATCGATCCCATTCAGATCATCGGAATCTCAGAATGAACAACCAACAAAAGCTATTAAGAAGCTTAGGGCATTGGTTTACTTTAGGAAGAGTTTATGACCGAAGGTATTTTGGAAAAAACACCCCATAAAGTAAGTGAGGAAATCTTTCTAGGGCGGAAGTTTTACAATATTCGTTTCGAAAGGCGATACCACCAAAGGAGCTGTTTTTCAAACATGTGTTCACATCTGGAAAACCAAGTTAGCACGACTATATACCGTCAACTTTGAAATCCATAAAGAAAAAGCAAGGGACATTACCAATGTCGATGTCAACATATGCGTTACCGTAGATCTTTGGTTTTCAATTCTTCTGGCAAACAAGACATCTATTTTTTTACTAATTTAAGGGACATTAATTAGAAATAACCATTAACTAAAACCTTAATTATGAAAAAATTAGTAGCAGAATTTATTGGAACCCTTTGGTTGGTTCTTGGCGGATGTGGCAGTGCAGTTTTGGCCGCAGGTTACCCTGAAATGGGAATTGGCTTTGTAGGTGTTGCCCTTGCCTTTGGTCTCACCGTAGTAACCATGGCGTATGCCATCGGCCACATTTCGGGTTGTCATTTGAATCCGGCTGTATCAATCGGACTTTGGATGGGTGGTCGTTTTGAAGCCAAAGACTTGATTCCCTACATTATTGCCCAAGTCATGGGGGGTATTGCCGGGGCGGGAATACTTTATCTCATTGTAACCAATCAGGCCGGATTTGAAGGTATAGGAGGTTTCGCCGCAAACGGATTTGGAGAACATTCCCCCGGCGGATTCAACATGGTAGCGGCCTTGGTGACCGAAATAGTAATGACCTTTATTTTCCTTTTTGTCATTCTTGGCAGCACACATTCAAAAGCTCCCAAGTATTTCGCAGGTCTTACCATCGGGCTCTGTTTGACACTAATTCATTTGATTAGTATTCCAGTTACCAACACTTCGGTCAACCCTGCACGAAGTACAAGTCAAGCCCTTTTTGCAGATGGTGGTTGGGCCATGGGCCAATTATGGCTCTTTTGGGTTGCCCCTATTGTAGGAGCTATTCTGGCTGGATTGATTTATAAATTCCTATCTCCTGAAACGGATTAGTTTGAAAAGAGCATTATAATTTTTAAAAAACATTCCAGCACAACTGGAATGTTTTTTCTTTATACCGTCGCAATTTTCCCCAGAATTATTACAATTCAGGTAGATAAGAAATTGCTATATTTAATGCTCTAAAACCAGCCTATGCCTCTTATCATTGTTATTGGTGGAATACTCCTCTTGTTCCTGCTGATAGCAAAATTCAAACTCAACGCTTTTATTGCTTTCATTATAGTCTCTCTCTTGGTTGGAGTTGCCGAAGGAATGGATATCTTAAAGGTGGTCGACTCCATACAAACAGGCTTGGGCAAGACCCTTGGTAGTCTGGTCATGATTTTGGGTCTTGGCGCGATGCTAGGAAAACTAGTCGCCGATAGTGGCGCTGCTCAGCGTATTACAACCGAATTGGTTGAAAAATTCGGCAAAAAGAACATTCAATGGGCCGTAGTGGTTACCGGATTCATAGTTGGTATTCCTATGTTTTATTCCGTAGGCTTTGTCATTTTGGTACCATTGGTCTTTACCGTTGCCGCGGCCACAGGACTGCCCTTAATTTACGTCGGCCTTCCCATGTTGGCATCCCTCTCGGTGACACATGGCTATCTTCCTCCCCACCCAGCGCCAACAGGTATTGCTGTGATGTTCGAAGCGGATTTAGGCAAAACCCTGATCTATGGAATCATTGTCGCCATTCCGGCTATAATTGTTGCCGGGCCCCTATTTTCTAGAACCATTAAGAACATAGAAGCAACTCCTTTGAAAGAGTTCCTCAATCCGAAAATACTGACTGATGAAGAAATGCCCGGAACAGGAATAAGCATTTTCACTGCTTTACTTCCTGTTATTTTAATAGGATTGGCGGCCTTATTGGATTTTTTACTTCCTGATGGAAATATCATAAAGAAGATCGTAATGGTTGCTGGAAACCCGGTCATCGCCATGCTGCTATCGGTCTTGGTCGCTATTTATACCTTAGGGTTGGCCCGGGGAAGAAAAATGACGGAAGTAATGAGCTCCGTTTCAAGTGCTGTAGCAGGTATCACCATGGTGCTCTTGATTATTGCAGGTGCTGGTGCCTTAAAGGAAGTATTGGTCGATAGTGGGGTCAGCGATTACATCGGGAGTATGCTCAAAGGTTCCACGATTTCCCCCTTGATTTTGGCTTGGCTTATTGCTACAGCAATTAGAGTATGTGTGGGTTCGGCCACTGTGGCCGGTTTGACCGCCGCCGGAATCGTACTGCCCCTGTTATCAGGGACAGATGTGAGTCCGGAGTTGATGGTATTGGCCATCGGTTCTGGTAGTTTGATGCTATCACATGTCAATGATGGTGGTTTTTGGTTGTACAAAGAGTATTTTAACCTCTCGGTAAAAGACACCTTGAAAACCTGGACTGTCATGGAAACTACCGTTGGGGTCATGGGACTTCTAGGCGTCTTGGTATTGGATATATTCATTTAAAAATCATAATATGGAATCACCTTCAGAACGAATCAAATCATTAGGCCTAGTGCTACCACCTGCGCCACCACCAGCTGGCTTATACAAACCTGTTTTAGTGGTTGACAATTTCCTTTATATTTCAGGGCAAGGCTGTATGCGAACCGATGGCACTTTAATCGTAGGACGTGTTGGCGACACCCTCACTTTAGAAGAAGGAAAAGCAGCGGCACGTCAGACCGCTCTTACCATGCTGGCTACTATCACCACACATTTTGGTGATGTAGACCGTATCAAACGCCTAGTAAAAACATTAGGCATGGTAAACTGTACACCTGACTTTGGAGACCAACCCCTCGTTATTAATGGTTACAGTGAATTAATGGCCGATGTCTTTGGGCCGGACAACGGCGTTGGTGTGCGTAGTGCGGTAGGCATGATGCTTCCTGGTGGAATCGCCGTGGAAATAGAAGCCCTATTCGAACTTCATAAATAAAATGTCACATTGAACGCACCTGCCCACCGACAGTCGGGGTCGAGTGCAGTCTAAAGGATTCCTGTTCTTAAAATGTTTACATATGGAAAAAGAAAACTGGTACGAGGTTTCGGATACATCAAATCTCATTTCACCTTCATTATTAGTCTATCCCAATAGGGTAGAAATGAACATTGAAGAAATGATTTCGCTAGTTGACGATGTAAAGCGCTTACGACCACATATCAAAACGCATAAGACAGCTGAAATTATTAAGTTGCAAATGCAACATGGTATTCGAAAATTTAAATGCGCAACTATAGCGGAAGGAGAGTTATTGGGCATTTGTGGCGCAGATGAGATACTCTTGGCTATGCCTTTGGTAGGAGCTAATATCATTCGTTTTATCGCATTGATGGAAAAATTTCCAAATTCTGAATTCTCAACCCTAGTAGATAATACAGGAACACTGCAACAAATTGCTGCCGTCGCCTCAAGTAAAAAGATTCGTGTTTCCATATGGATGGATATTAATGTTGGAATGAACCGAACGGGAATAGCTCCTGACGAGAATGCTGTGGTGCTTTTTCGCCAAATAGAGGAGAATCCTAATCTAGAGGCAAAAGGATTCCACGTCTATGACGGACATATCCGTCACACCGAGTTTAGTGAGCAGAAGAAAGCTGTGGATACTGTATTTGAAACAGTTGCAGCATTAAAAAACAGGGTGGAAGAACAGGGCATCAAAGTGAAGGCCACTGTCGCAGGTGGGTCACCTTCATTTCCCGTACATGCGCAAAGAGGCACTGTGGATGTCGCGCCCGGCACGACCTTACTATGGGATGCTCGATATGGTGAGCTTTTTCCCTACATGCATTTTCAACTCGCGGCTGTCTTATTTACAAGAATCATCAGCAAACCGGCCCCTAATATGCTCTGCTTTGATATCGGTCACAAGTCCATTGCCCCAGAAATGGATTTTCCACGTGTTCAATTTCTAAACCTACCCGAAAGTGAGCAAATCAGTCAAAGCGAGGAGCATCTTGTGGTTGAGGTTAAGGATGGAAGCTTGTATGAAGTTGGTGAAGGTTTTTATGCTGTTCCCATGCATATTTGCCCAACAGTTGCCAAATATGAAACCTTGCAGATTGTGGAAAACGGAAACCTGGTCGATGAATGGAAAGTCGCCGCTAGAAACCAAAAAATAACAATTTAAACATGTCACATTGAGCAGGGTCCAAAGGCCTAATGGCACAAACCCTTTGACTCCACTCAGGATGACATTTCAAAAAAAATACAAGTATGTTCATATTCGACGCTCATTTAGATTTGGCCATGAACGCCATGGAATGGAATCGTGATTTGCGATGGCCCGTTTCGGAAATCCGTCAAAGTGAAAAGGGCATGACCGATAAACCCGACCGAAGAAACAATACGGTTTCTTTTGATGCCATGCGCAGGGGTAATATCGGTCTTTGCGTCGCTACGCAAATTGCACGCTATGTCCATAAAGACAATCCGTTACCCGGCTGGAATTCTCCCCATCAAGCTTGGGCTCAGACACAAGGACAACTAGCCTGGTACAAAGCGATGGAAGAGGAAGGTGAGCTAACTCAGATTACCAATCTCAAAGAACTGAATACCCATCTTGACAATTGGGATAACAGTGCTTCTGAAAAGAAACCTATTGGCTATATCCTGAGTTTAGAAGGCGCGGATTCGATGATTACCATTGAACATTTAGAACGTTCATATGAACTGGGCTTGCGAGCGATAGGACCAGGTCACTATGGGCCAGGAACCTACGCACACGGCACCAATTCGGTAGGTGGGATTGGCCAAAAAGGAAAAGAATTATTAAAGGAAGTCGAACGCTTGAATATGATTTTAGATGCCACTCATTTATGCGACCAAAGCTTTTGGGAAGCTATGGATGTATATCATGGTGCTGTTTGGGCCAGTCACAATAATTGTAGAAAATTAGTCGACCACAATCGCCAATTTTCTGATGAACAAATCAAAGAACTCCTGCAAAGAAAAGCAGTAATTGGGATGGTTTTGGATGCCTGGATGATGGTACCGCATTGGATACGGGGTAAATCAACACCCAAATCGATGGGTGTTTCGCTTCAACAAATGGCCGACAACATCGACCATATTTGTCAATTGGCCGGTAACGCATTACATGTTGGAATTGGAACGGACCTAGATGGCGGATACGGGAAGGAACAGTCTCCTGCTGATATAGATACTATAGCCGATTTACAACAAGTGCCTCAAATACTGAAAGAAAGAGGATACGCTCAAACGGATATCGAAAATATTATGCATGGCAATTTTTTGCGATTTCTGGAAACTAATTGGAAATGAATAGAAGGCAGTTTACAAAACTAACATCCATTGGCTCACTAGGCACCGTGCTTTTCGGTTGTAAGGATAATCCTGTTTTTCCATTTAAAAAGAACCAAATTATTGGGTGTTTTGGTGATAGTGTAACCTTTGGAGGGAAAAACGGCTATGTAGAAATGCTACAAAAAATCGTAGATGAAAAAAGACCGGACCTCAACTTAAGCTTCCTCAACTTGGGCAAGAGCAGTGAAACTATCACGGGACTAACCGAAATCGGGCATCCAGGTCCTCGCCCTTACCTCTTTGAACGTTTGGATGAAACATTGGAAAGCACTAAAATAGATATGGCATTTTTCTGCTATGGAATCAACTGCGGAATTTACGGCAAACCTTCCCAAAAACTCTTTGCTAGTTACAAAATCGGAATATTTTCATTTTTAGAGAAGTTAAAGCAAAGGGGCATTCCGGCTGTTTTGCTTACACCTCCTCCACTAACCTTGGAAACTGTACCGATTGATATTGACGAACAACAACCCTTTACTTGGCAAAATCCATATCCGAAATATGAAGAAGAGGTGTTACAAGAATTTAAAGAAATCATCTTGAGCACAAAACACCAATCAGTGATCGCTTCAATCGATATTCACTCCGTATTACTACGAAATCAAAAAGAATGTTACGATAAGGACCCCATACATCCGAATTTGACCGGTCATCGATTGATTTCAGAAGCAATCGTCGAAAAGTTAAGGATTTAACAGCCTTTTAAGTGCGTCTGGCAGGGTAATTGTTATTTTTGGAGCGGATAACTTAAATAACCTACATGCAAACAAAGGTTACGTTCTTGGTTTTACTTTTGCTTCCCTTCCTAATATGGTCACAAGAGGACACGCCTATAGCAAAACCCTTAAAAATAGAGGCGGCCAACAAATTAGATGAAAAAGGAAAGACGGATAAGGGAACATCCCTGCGTATTCCCGATGTCATCAAAGACAAACCCAATATTAATTTCAAAGACTCGCTTACCGGAAGAAAACCGGTCAAAATGCTCCCGGAAAAAAAGTTGCTACAAGCAGGCCACGGAATGAAAATCGACCCAAAAGTAGGTCCTAGAACGGCAAAAGAAGGTTCGAGAGACCACTTTCCTGACCAAAACTTAGGTGAAATAAAGAGCAATAGCAAGTTCGTAGGTATTGTTTGCCGTGATCATGAATATGTAGATGGCGATCGCGTAAAGATTTATGTGAATGGGCGCGTTGCCGATCCGAACATATTATTGACCGGTGCCTTTAAGGGAGTTAACGCAGATTTGGAAAAAGGTTTTAATCAATTGGTTTTTGAAGCCTTGAACGAAGGCTCATCTTCCCCTAATACCGCTCAGATCGATGTTTATGACGACCAAGGGCAGATGATCTATTCCAATAAATGGCTGCTTTCCGCGGGCTCTAAAGCGAGTTTGGTAATCACTAAAGAGTAGTTGGTGATGGATTTATATTTCCATTACCCCTTAGCGATAGGTTAACTGATGATTTTTTCACGTCTAAGAAAAATATCCAACATATCGGCTATATCAAAGCACCTGCTGAACTTTGAGGATTCATTACAAAATCTGGATTCATCCTTATGCGCATCACATTCGAAACCCGACAGGTTTACTTCTTCAAAATGCTTATTTATTGCCTTGCATTGATCATATAGGCTATCAATAGCTTCGTCATCGCTGGTCTCTATTTTGTTCTGCAATAGAAAACCCCTTAAGTAATTTACGATCGCATGTTTTGAATTGCTACATACCAATTGAGAGACCACATCTTCTTCAGGCCTACATAATTCGTCGTTGGCTTCTCTTAATTTTAAAATAGCTTCTTCAAATAATTTATTGGCTCTTTCATCCATCTTTATGAATTTTGAAGTTTAACATATAACATCTTGTCCCATATATTCTAAAGGTCTATAAATTCAGGATACATGGTTTCAGAACAAAGTCTTTTCATTTAATTATAGCATGCATATTTTTCATGTTGTTTTACATATTCCGAAAAAG
>JARFRH010000017.1 GCA_029287355.1 Maribacter sp.
TGGTATCTTGATGCCAATCAAGATGGAATTGCCGATAAAGCGCCAATAAGAAGTTGTGTTGATCCGGGTACCGGATATGTGCAAAATGAACTGCCACTTCGTAGTGAATTCACCACAGATGGGCCCATATTTTATCCCAATCCTACAGAAGGTGAGCTAACTATTTTACTTGAGCAAATCTATGAAGAACTATTGGTAGAAGTATTTGCACAAGATCGAAAAAGAGTCTTGAAAAAAGCAATGAAGAATACCGATCAGATAACCCTTGAATTTATGAATCAACAGGCCGGCGTATATTTTATTCAAATAATTTACGACGGTAGACGTATCGGTTTTTATAAAGTAGTCAGATTATAAGGAAATTGTGGAAATTGAGAAGAAAGTATATATTTCATTATACTGCTAAGTCGATGAATTCAATATTAATGCAGTGTCATGACTTCATGCCCAATCTATATAATTTACTTTTAATGTGAACTGAAATGGACGTAATTGCATTTTGCAATTACAACTAATCGTTGCCGCAAAGAGTGTTCTTGCGTAACTTCAACGAAATAAACCCTCGAAATTATACATGTGGAAAACGGAAAATCATCCAAAAAAATCACCAAAATAGCTGATGATAAAGTATCGTCATAAGAAGCTCCAATAAATGAGGGCACTTTTGTTCCTAGTGAAGCGAATAAATCAAAAGCAACAAGCTTCCGAATAATAGCTATTGTTAGTTGGATCGCTGCAATTGGTATCGAGATTTTCGCAATATTCAAACTGCGTGAAGTGCCTGTCAATATGGGTTGGATAATCGGTTTGATAATTGGGGCACTCATTTTTGCCGTAATCGGAAACCTGCTATGGGAAAAAGCGAATCGATTGGATCCGGCTTCCGAAAAAAATAAATTTAAGTTCTTTGTTCAGAATCAGTTGGGCGCAATTATAAGCGTTTTAGCATTTTTACCTTTGGTAGTCCTTATTTTTACTAACAAGAACCTTAGTGGCAAACAAAAAGGAATTGTAGGTAGCATTGCGGTAGCTGCTGTAGCTATAGCCGGTCTTACCGGAACAGACTTCGACCCACCTTCTAAAGAACAGTATGCAGAGCAAACCCGGCAAGTAGAGATTCTCAATAATGGTGTAAACAGTGTTTATTGGACTAAATCGGGGAAGAGTTATCATCTCTATCAAGATTGCTCTTATATTAATACTGTACGGACCAAAGAAATTTTTGAGGGCAAAGTAGCCCAAGCAAGGGAGTTGAAAAAAATTACGGATTTATGTGATCGATGCCAAAACATGGCTAAAAAGGCAAAAGCATTGGAGGTGAGTACAGAATAGTCAAATTTAACGAAATAATAAAAAGGTATTCTTTTCACAATAGTGGAAAGAATACCTTTTTTTGATATTGATATTTATTTCCCTTTAGCGGAATAGGTCTTCCAATCCTTCTCTAAATAGATATTGTCTCCAAAATATTTAGCAATATTCAAGAAAGGTTGCGGTTTTTGGTACCCAGGAACAGGAGAGAGCATATTCATTTTCTCATCTAAAAAGACTGTTGTTGGGTAGCTTAATTTGCCTTGCATGAGCGCGGCAGCAAATTCGTGGTAACCTTTTCGTCCTTGTGGAACGAATTTAAATGTCTTCCCCTTGAATTCTATGGGTTCCTTTCCTTCACCATCCAGCTTCACCATATAGAAGTTTTTTTCCATATAGGTGGCTACTTCAGCGTTTTGAAAGGTGTCTTTGTCCATTTTTTTGCACCATCCACACCAATCGGTGTAGACATCGACGAATATTTTCTTCGGATTCGTATCTGTTTCCGCCAATGTCGCTGCTTCATCCCAAGACAGCCAAGTCACCTCTTGTGCGTTGGCAGAAAGAAATGCCAATCCCATACATAGGAAAAAAAAGATTTTTGAAGTAAATGAATTCATCGTTCTGGCTTTATGTACATTAGTCCAACAATTATACCAAAACTAACGAATTTTCACCATCTTTATTTCACAGATGCCTTTTCCTTTTTAGGCGCGAACAAATCCTTGACATCGACCTGATTTTTGAGTAGGTCGTCAAAATTCTCGCGTTCGCGAATTAAGACGGCTTTGCCCTTATGCCAAAGCACTTCTGGCGGTCTGAATCTAGAATTATAGTTACTTGCCATGGTAAAACAATAGGCACCGGCATTTTTAAAGCAAAGTATATCGCCTTCAGATATTTCATTGATTCGACGATTACTAGCAAAAGTGTCCGTTTCACAGATATATCCTACAACGGAATAATAGCGTTCTCTTCCTTTTTCATTGGAGATATTTACAATGGAATGGGAGGCTCCATAAAGCATCGGGCGAATCAAATGGTTAAAGCCAGAGTCAATACTTGCAAAAACCGTTGAGGTAGTCTGTTTTACTACGTTTACTTTTGCCAAAAAGAATCCCGCTTGGCTCACCAAGAACTTGCCAGGTTCAAATGCCAGTGTTAATTCTTTCCCATATTCCTTGCAGAACTCATTGAATCGAGAACTTAGTTTTTTGCCTAACTCTTCAACATTGGTTTCGATATCCCCTTCTTTATAAGGAACTTTAAACCCGCTACCAAAATCGATAAATTCGAGATTAGAGAAATTTTTCGCCGTTTCGAAAAGTATTTCCGAAGCATATAAAAAGACATCTATGTCTAGAATGTCACTTCCTGTGTGCATATGAATACCGTTGATATTCATTTTGGTCAAATCGACTATACGGAGCAAATGCGGTATCTGGTGAATACTGATTCCGAACTTTGAATCGATATGGCCTACTGAGATATTTGAATTTCCCCCGGCCATCACATGCGGATTGATACGAATACAAACGGGTATGTCAGGATGCTTGCTTCCGAATTGTTCCAATATCGAGAGGTTGTCTATATTGATACGAACTCCTAGTTTCGCTGCTTCCTCAATCTCTTCAAGCGAAACACCATTTGGTGTAAAAATTATTGATTCAGGCTTGAAGCCTGCCAATAAGCCCAGCTGCACTTCCTGAATGGAAACCGTATCCAGGCCGCTTCCTAAACTGTTCATTAGCTTTAATATGGCAATATTAGAAAGAGCCTTCGCGGCATAATTCAATTTCAACTTCTTCACGCCGCTGAATGCAGCGGTCAATCTGTTGAATTGAGAAATAATTTTTTCCGAATCGTACACATAGACCGGATCTCCGTACGTTTTTGCAATTTTCAGCAAGTCAGTCTGCTTCATATCCATCAATTTTGCAGCTAATTTAAATTACTGAAATGGGTTCTCAAAAAAAATCCAACTAAAAACGATATTTAAAACAAAATGTTATAAATAAAACAATAATAGAATTTGTAACAAAGCAATCCTAATTGTATTTTTAACCAAATTCATAGTTGGTGAAATGAACCAAAACGATTGGGAATAGTATCCCAAGTGTTGGAAGGTGAATTACCTTTGCCGCAAAGACCATATAAATATCAATAGATGAAATTACCTATGTTTCCTTTGCAGTCTATCTTCTTTCCAGGTGAGACTGTGCCACTACATATTTTTGAAGAACGTTACAAACAATTGATATGGGATTGTAGAAATGAAGCCGCTACTTTCGGTATTCCCGTTTATATCTATGACAGTATCCATTATGGGGTAGAGGTACAATTGGTTGAAGTAGTCAACACTTACGATAACGGCGAAATGGATATCACCTGTGTCGCTCGTCAAGTTTTCAGAATTGTAAATTTTCAAGCACAAATGGACGGGAAGCTCTATGCGGGAGGGGATATTGAATTTCTAGATAATGAGATGGATGGTGATGAAAAAACGAAACTTTTTGTTCTTGACAAAATTGAAAAACTCTATGAGCTTATGGGGGTTCCTTATACACCCATACCAGTTGAAAAATATAGTAGTTTCGTGCTCGCTCATAAGATGGGACTTTCGTTTGAGCAGGAGTATGAGCTATTGCAACTTCCCAAAGAAAGTGTGCGTCTCACTTTCATCAAAAATCATTTATTGACTACAATCTCAGTCTTAGAGGAAGTTGACCGAACCAAACTCTCCATTAAGCTCAACGGAGATTTCAAAAACTTCGACCCTTTAGACTTTGATGAGTTTAAAATCTAGCATCTCGATTTTGGCTTTCAATACCTTGGTTTTTCAGAGGCAATTGTGCTTGTTTGAACTGGCCAACTTTAGTTACAAAGGTTAGTGGAAACTGACAACTATTACTTATTTTTGCTCCCGAATCGAATATACCCTTTAACATATGAATCTTCACGAATACCAAGGAAAAGAAATACTAGCAAGTTTTGGTGTGCGCATTCAACGCGGGATTGTTGCCCATAACGCCAAAGAGGCAGTTGATGCAGCCAAACAACTTACGGCAGAGACCGGAACAGGATGGCACGTAATAAAGGCACAGGTTCATGCTGGTGGTCGTGGAAAAGGGGGCGGTGTTAAATTGGCCAAAAATTTAAAAGAAGTAGAAGATATTGCTGGGCAAATCATAGGGATGAATTTGGTTACCCCACAAACCTCTGCTGAAGGTAAAAAAGTACATCAGGTATTAATTGCCGAAGATGTGTATTACCCGGGCGATAGTGAGACCAGTGAGTTCTACATGTCGGTCTTATTGAATCGTGGTACAGGAAGAAATATGATTATGTATTCTACAGAAGGTGGTATGGATATCGAAGAAGTAGCAGAGAAAACTCCGCATTTGATTTTTACTGAAGAAATCGACCCGGCAACGGGCCTTTTACCTTTTCAAGCTAGAAAAGTGGCCTTCAATTTAGGTCTTTCGGGTACAGCGCACAAAGAGATGACAAAATTCGTTTCTGCCTTGTACAAAGCTTATGTTGAAAGTGATTCGAGTATGTTTGAAATAAACCCGGTTTTAAAGACGTCAGATGATAAGATCATGGCGGTTGATGCCAAGGTTTCCATTGATGACAATGCGTTATATAGAAGAAAGCAGTATGCTGAAATGCGCGATTTGCGTGAAGAAAACCCTATTGAAGTTGAAGCGGGGGCCTTAGGGTTGAATTATGTTGATTTGGATGGAAATGTAGGCTGTATGGTTAATGGCGCTGGGTTGGCCATGGCTACTATGGATTTGATTAAAATGGCAGGAGGTGAACCTGCTAACTTTTTAGACGTTGGAGGTACTGCCGATGCAAAAAGAGTGGAAGAAGCTTTTCGTATCATTTTAAAAGATGATGGTGTCAAAGCGATTCTGGTTAATATTTTTGGTGGTATTGTACGTTGTGATCGCGTAGCTAATGGAATTGTAGAAGCGTATAAGAATATGGGTGATGCCATTAAAATTCCGATTATTGTGCGTTTACAAGGAACCAATGCGGAGATTGCGAAAGAGATTATCGATAATTCAGGATTGGCCGTACACTCTGCAGTTCAGTTTCAAGAAGCGGCGGATAAGGTAAAAGAGGCCTTGGCCTAAAGCTTTCATAATATAGTTTGAAAAGGGCACCGCTTTAATGTGGTGCCCTTTTCAGTTTTTACAAACTGACTTCTTTTATCCCTACATTGATTTACCCCTATTTTGACTTTTTGTGGTGCATCTAGTTTCGCAAATACAGAAATGAAATTGCTAATCTTAATTTTTTTCAGCTTAATTATATTTTGGGTTTAGCTAATCTCTGTCTATTATGAATTAGGGTTAAACCAATTGATAGTAGTTGTTCCCTAGATTTTCACACCTGACTTGAACCCTGAAAAGCAAGTTGTGATTTGATTAAATATTTGTTAAAAATCAATTTCAATGTAACAATTATTGTTTGAAGACGTCTTTTAGATATTACATCATCAATCAATTATTAATCAAATCCTGAAAAAAATCGACAATCATCGAACAGGGTTTAAAAACAAACAAGTCATGAGAAAAATTAGTTTTGTACTAGTAGCTGCAATGCTATTAACCGCTGGAAGTTCATTCGCGAACAACAACCCTACAAAAAAAGACGATCCCATAAAGAGCCTTACTGCTCAAATAAGTGATCTTTTAGACAACAATGATTTCAATGAAAACGATGATGGCCAAAGAGCCCAGGTATTGTTCATGTTGAATGATGACAAAGAAATCGTTGTGCTATCTGTGGATGCTGCTCAAAACAGTACGTTAGAGGGTTTTATCAAGAGTAAATTGAATTACCAAGAAGTTGATTTCGCAAATTACGAAAAAGGAAAAAAATACACAGTCTCAGTGCGAGTTGTGGCTTAATTATTTAATTAGCTAAGAAGGTCCTGAAACCATTAAAATTGGATTCAGGGCTTTTTTTTGTTTTTATATTTTACGGGGTCAATATCGCTAATGAATTTATTTCGGTGGGTTGTCTTGGTCTTCGTATTTGGCTGAATGGAAGGTGCGACCATTTTCTTTTTCAATAATACTTCCCCGGGGTTTTTCGGATGCTCCTTAGTTCCCCTTAAATGTAGTACCAAGCCATTTAAGAAGTTCCGTAATACTTGATCCCCACATTCCCTGTAATTTGGGTGATCATCTTTTCTGAAAAATGCACTTAGTTCACTTTTTGATATTTTGAAGTCCGCAAGCTTCAGAATTTCAACAATCTCATCATCTCTCAGCATCAAAGCCACTCTGAGCTTTTTGAAAACATCATTATTCGTCATTCTTTTTACTTTTTTGCAAGGTATTACAAATTGTACTATCATGCCTCCATCAGCTGCTTTTACTTAATTTTTATACGAAAAAGCCATTTTTTAAGTTATCAATACCAGCGATAATATCCTAATTTTCACTCTTAAGTGTTATGAATACCCGAAAAGAAATATTGAGTATACTTTCTGAAATGATTGCATTCGCTAAAGTTGATGGTATCGTAAAAGACCCGGAATATAATTTTTTATTGGGCGTGGCTTCTCAATTTGGTTTAGATAAGCCTGCTTTTGATGCCTTATTTAAAAATCAATCGGAACATGTAATTCCTAAAACCGAGGCCGACAGGATTTTACAATTTCATCGCTTAGTGCTATTAATGAACGTTGATCAAGTTTATGAAGAGACCGAAGTTGGTCGTCTACATAATATTGGACTTGGCATGGGTTTGCCGCCATCAGCAATTGATCAGGTGCTTTCTGTGATGCATCAATACCCGAACAATGTGGTTCCGCCAAAAGTGCTTATTGATATTTTCAAAGCGCATTATAATTAATCTGTATACTTCTTAAAAGTTGTTTTTCTTATGATGGACTAATGCAGTAGCGTTAGTTCAAATCGGCCTGATTGTTTTCAAATCAAAATTTTCGTCTCCAATTATACGCAAAAATGTTAAAAAAATGTCAAAATGGCATTTCTTTTAATATAAAACACGCCAAAAAGGCATGAATGTTCTCTTGGTATAGCTTTTGTCTTTTGGTATTCGAATTTAATTTTTAATCAAAAACAAAATATCATGAGTATAGTAAAAAGAAATAATTTGGTTTTTCCCGCCATAATGAATGAGATATTTAGACCTGATTGGTTCGGCGGAATGGAGAATTTTTCAAGCGATGTTCCCGCTGTGAACATCAAGGAAAACGAGAAGGATTTCGAATTGGAGCTATCTGTTCCTGGAAGAAAGAAAGACGATTTCAACATTGAAATTGATGACAATGTGTTGACCGTATCTTCAGAAA
>JARFRH010000046.1 GCA_029287355.1 Maribacter sp.
GAGATGGAATTGTTCGTCTCGTGGGCTCGGAGATGTGTATAAGAGACAGGGCTTGCAGAGTACAGAAGAGTATCATCAGCAGATAGCTGACATTCGTGAAATCATTAAAGGGAATTTTAAGTCTTCGATTCATTATTTTAAAAAGCAGATGAAGGCTTTGGCTGCTGAAACGAAGTTTGAAGAGGCACAACGCATCAAAGATAAAATCGATGTTTTAGAGAACTATCAAGTAAAATCTACCATCGTAAACCCTAAAATAAATAATGTCGACGTGTTTTCGATTGTTTCTGATGAAGCTTTTGCCTATGTCAATTTTCTTCAGCTTTCACATGGATCTATAATTCGCTCCCATACACTTGAGATTAAAAAGAAGCTGGAGGAAGAAGATGAAGAATTACTTCAGCTGGCCATTATAGAAATACGGGATAGGTTCAAATCCGAATCAAAAGAATTGTACCTTCCATTCAAGGTTATAGTCGAGCCTCATTTAAAAGTGACGGTACCACAATTGGGTGACAAAAAGAGTATAGTAGCACTTTCGGAACGGAACGCAAAGTTTTTTCGCCAAGAACGTTTCAAGCAAATCAGTATCATCGACCCTAAGAGGCATGTGAAGCGTATCATGGCACAAATGAAGAAAGATATTCGTCTTTCAGAGGAGCCCAGGCATATTGAGTGTTTTGATAATAGTAATATTCAAGGAAGTAATCCTGTGGCGGCATGTGTTGTTTTTAGAGACGGCAAACCTTCAAAAAAAGAGTACCGCCATTTTAATATTAAGACCGTTGAAGGCCCAGATGATTTCGGTTCGATGGAAGAAGTGGTTTTTAGACGATATAAAAGACTTTTGGAAGAGAAGCATCCTTTACCTCAATTGATTGTCATCGATGGCGGGAAGGGCCAATTGTCGTCGGCTTTAAAAAGTTTGGAGACATTGGGTCTAAGAGGAAAAATAGCGATTATTGGTATCGCCAAGCGGTTAGAGGAGATTTATTTTCCTGAGGACCCAATTCCATTGTATTTGGATAAGAAATCGGAAAGCCTTAAAATAATCCAACAGTTGCGTAATGAGGCGCATCGTTTCGGAATTAAGTTCCACAGAAATAAACGAAGTAAGGCAGCCATAAATTCCGAACTGGAGAATATAGCGGGGATTGGCGAAAAAACCGCTCAAGACCTATTGAAAACTTTTAAGTCCGTAAAACGTGTCAAAGAGGCTTCGATAGAAAATCTCGCACAAGTAGTTGGAATGGCAAGAGCAATTAAAATTTATGAAACATTTCACTAAAATTGGAGTCTAACATATAAATGCGAAAAATTACTTTCTTATTGGCATTGCTGATCATGACCTTTTCACCTGCTCAAGAGATGGTTAAAGATGATGGTCTAAATGTTGGTCTGGTACTAAGTGGAGGTGGCGCTAAGGGTTTGGCGCACATCGGCGTCTTAAAGATAATCGAAGATGCCGGAGTGAAAATCGATTATATTGGCGGTACAAGTATGGGTGCCATTATCGGGGCACTATACGCTTCGGGATACTCGGCTGCAGAGCTTGATTCAATTTTTAGAAGAACGGATTTAAACAATTTGATTCAAGACAATCTTCCTAGAAGTGCTAAGACCTTTTATGAGAAAGAAGATTCTGAACGCTACGCCGTAACCCTACCATTCGATAAATTCAAAATCTCGGTACCGCCAGCTTATTCAGGCGGCCAAAACATTTATAATGAGTTGGTCAGGCTATTGTATCATGTAAAAGATATTAAAGATTTTAATGAATTGCCTATTCCCTTCGTTTGTATCGCCACCAATGCTGAAACAGGGGAAGAGGTTATTCTGAACAAAGGCTATCTGCCAGAGGCGATCATGGCCAGTGGAACGCTGCCGTCTCTTTTTGAACCGGCAACAATCGATGGTAAGGTTTTAATCGATGGAGGCGTAGTCAACAATTACCCTTTAGAGAAAGTCTATGAAATGGGTGCGGATGTTGTTATCGGAGTAGATGTGCAACACGGTCTTTCAAATCGCGAAGCCCTCTCATCGGCAACTGAAATTCTCTTGCAAATAAATAAATTCAGATCCGTCACCTATATGGAGGAAAAAGCAAGAAAAACGGATATCTACATCAAGCCAAATATGGATGATTATACCGTTTTGGACTTCGATCAGGGAATTGCCATTATGCGTTTGGGGGAAGAAGCCGCAAAAGAGGTTTATGAGGCATTGAAGGCTCTCTCAAAATATCAGGAAGACGAAACAATTGAAAGGAAATCAATCGAACCCAACGAGGAAATAGTCGTAAACCGATTGGTCATATCGGGCAATAGTGAAAATTATACAAGGGGTTATGTTAAAGGAAAATTGAGATTCAAATTGGGAGAAAAAATCACATTTGGCAAGCTCCAGCAGGGCATCAGTAACCTTGCAACAACAAGAAATTTCGAAACGATCCGCTATCGGCTTGTTTCGAACGATATGGGTGAAGACTTGATTTTGCGCATAGAAGAAAGTAAAAACAAGACCTTTATTCGTCTAGGAGCTCATTATGACGATTTGTACAAGAGCGCGGCAATGATCAACTTCACGCGTAAGAACTTTTTATCAAAAGATGATGTTGCTTCCTTTGATTTTATCCTAGGCGATAATGTTAGGTACAATTTACAGTATTATATCGATAAGGGGTCTTATTGGAGTTTTGGGTTTAATTCGAGATTCAACGATTTTGAAAAGGAAATAGATTTCGATGTTATCAAGAGTAATTTTGACGTACCGAATGTGGGAAATGTCAATAATATAAATTTAGGCGTAACAGATTTTACGAATCAAGTGTATTTACAAACGGTTTGGCAAGATGAGTTCGCATTCACAATGGGGGTTGAGCACAAATATTTGAAGTATAGCACTAGAACCTTAGGAGAATTGTTGGGCGAAAGCGAACAACTACCATCTATAATCGGCGGTGATGGTAGGACCAACTTTGAGAAAAGTAATTTTTATAGTGCTTTTGGCCAGCTAACTTTAGATACTTATGATGATAAGTATTTTCCATCAAGCGGCTTATATTTTAATGGAGATTTTCATTTTTATGTGCTTTCCTCGGATTACAACAACGATTTTAAGGAGTTTTCGGTTGCAAAGGCCAGGATGGGCGGCGCATTTACTTTTTTTGACAACCTTTCTATTAATATAGAAACAGAAGGAGGGTTTAAACTAGGGACGTCGAACGTAACCACGTTTGATTTTGTTCTTGGCGGATATGGCACCAACCTTATTAATAATTTTGTGCCTTTCTTGGGTTACGACTTTTTGTCTCTCCCCGGAAATAGTTATGTAAAAGCCTATGGACGATTAGATCTAAAGATTGCCCCCAAGAACCATATTATGTTCTCTGCAAATGTGGCGAACATTGATGATGATCTTTTTAGAATTGGCGAATGGTTTACATCACCCAATTATTCGGGATACGGAATCAGTTACGGCTATGAGTCGTTCTTGGGCCCTATTCAAGTACTCTATTCATGGTCTCCGCAGTTAGACAAAGGAAATTTCTTTTTTAGTGTCGGGTATTGGTTCTAATTAATAACTATACTTTTTTACCGATATTTGTATTGAAGTGATTAAACTTTTTGTTTGGAATCGTCCCTATAGGTATCAAGAGAAGACCTTTGTAGACCGATGAGGTCATTTTTCATTGGCATAGCCTAAACTACGCGGACCAAAAAGGGCAAGCGCAGGACACAAAATGCGAAATTCGCAGGGAAAAGAAATCATTTTTTTGTTAAAAAGGAACATCATGTTGCATTTAAGAATTGACATAATGGCCCATTTAAGGGCAATGTGGTAAGCCAATTGAAATCTTCAGGACAAAGCTTTTTCCATTTAGGCAACAATTCAAAAAAATATCATGGCAGCAGAAATAAAAAATTTAAAAGATTTAAAGAATACAGAGTATTCCTTGAAAAAACTCTTTAAGGAAGCAGAAGATTTTCTTCCTCTTCTGGGTACGGACTACGTGGAGCTCTACGTAGGTAATGCAAAGCAATCCGCCCACTTTTATAAAACAGCATTTGGTTTTCAATCAGAGGCCTATGCAGGACTAGAAACAGGTCTAAAAGATAGGGTCTCTTATGTTTTAAAGCAGGACAAAATTCGCTTGGTGCTTACCACTCCCTTGCTAAAAGGAGGTGAAATAAATAGGCATATCAATGAACATGGCGATGGTGTAAAGGTGGTGGCCCTTTGGGTAGATGATGCAACTAAGGCATTTGAAGAAACTACCAAAAGAGGAGCGAAGCCCTATTTGCAACCCATTCGGGAGGAAGATGAGCACGGTCATGTGGTTCGTTCCGGTATTTATACATATGGAGAAACGGTACATATTTTCGTCGAGCGCAAGAATTATAACGGTATTTTTCTACCGGGATACCGAAAATGGCAATCACATTACAATCCTGAACCAACAGGATTGAAATTCATTGATCACATGGTAGGCAATGTGGGTTGGAATGAAATGAATACGTGGTGCAAGTTTTATGGTGAGGTGATGGGCTTTGCACAAATCGTTTCTTTCGTAGATGATGATATTGCAACGGAGTACACCGCCTTGATGAGTAAGGTGATGAGCAATGGTAATGGAAGGGTCAAATTCCCAATAAATGAACCTGCCAAAGGCAAGAAGAAATCCCAGATAGAGGAGTATCTTGATTTTTATAATGGCCCAGGAGTACAGCACTTGGCACTGGCGACGGACGATATTGTATCAACGGTTTCTGCCATGCGTGATAGAGGAGTTGAATTCTTATACGTACCTGAAGAATACTACGATGATCTATTGGAGCGCGTGGGCGAAATTGATGAAGATGTTGAAGTGCTTAAAAATCATGGAATACTTATCGATAGGGATGAAGAAGGTTACCTCTTGCAACTGTTTACCAAGACCATAGTCGACAGGCCAACCTTGTTCATTGAAATCATTCAACGTAAAGGTGCACAGTCTTTCGGCGTGGGTAATTTTAAAGCACTTTTTGAAGCTATTGAAAGAGAGCAATCGGCTAGGGGAACCCTTTGATACAGGCTTTTTTCTTAATGATTCCCTAATTTTTGAACAAGGTGCTTAAAAATGTGTTAAGGGAATAGTTAAAGTACGTTAAAAGCTATGCGGGCATAATAAGTATGACGTAAATTTACATCAGTAAGGGGTGGTTCCCTTACAACTTTAAGTATTGGTTTTTCATAATTTAAAGTTTGGTTGGTTATTTAGGAAAAGCCCAGTTTTAAAGCTGGGCTTTTTTTGTGTTAACCCGTTAAATAAATATGCTTGCCAACAAGTGTAGATTGAACTTTTTTTAGGCCCTTTTGACAATTGTGCAATACTTTGGAATAAATTTTGTTTAAGTAATTGTAACTAACACTAAGTTTTGCGACACATTATGTATTTTTAGTGCAATTTCTAAAGCTATGACGAAATTCTTACTACTTGTTTTCTTATCTCTTGGCCTAGCTGTCAATGCCCAAGAAATATATTCTGGAGGGGATTTGGCCATGAACTCAAACCAGAGTACCTCTTCGAATAAAAAGAAGAAGGAAAATAGGGAATCTGCTTTCAAGCCAGGCGAATGGCTGAAATTTCGTTTGCACTATGGTTTTCTAAATGCAAGTTATGCAACCTTACATGTAAAGTCCGCCGTAATTGACAGTGTACCTGTTTACCACGTGGTTGGTCGTGGCCAAACTACAGGTTTTGCAAGTGTCTTTTTTAAGGTAGATGATACTTATGAAAGCTATTTTGGAATTGAAGATGGTAAGCCCTACAAGTTTGTTCGCAAAATAAATGAAGGGGGTTATACAAAAGATATAGAAATAAATTTTGATCACGAAGAGGACAAAGCCATTCTGAACGATAAAAAGAACCGGAAAAAATTCGATTTTGAACTCCAAGATAGCATTCAAGATCTACTATCCGCATTCTATTATTTGCGAAATAATTATATTCCTGAAAGTTTAGTTGAAGGCAAAGCGGTAACGCTAAAAATGCTGTACGATGATGATGGTATATTTGATTTCAAGCTAAAGTATCTTGGGAAAGAAGTGCTTAAAACCAAATTTGGAAAAGTCGAATGCTATAAATTCAGACCAATGGTACAATCGGGTAGGGTATTTAAAGAACAAGAGAGTTTGGCTTTATGGGTCTCTGCGGATGACAACAGAATTCCTATTCGAATTAGTGCGGATCTTGCCGTTGGTGCAATCAAGGCTGATCTTGATGCCTATAACGGACTCAAGCATCAGTTCAAGATTATTATGGACTAGTCCGATAGAAGTCTCTTAAAGGCTTGCGTTTTTCGATGCCTTCATTCTCGCATATTTATTTTATCCCCATTAAAAATCTTTGCGTAATTTTGAAAACATAAATCATCATGTTATGCGTCTTGAAGTCTTTTCTCGGCCTGACAAAGTATAGTGCGGCGAAAACTTTATAATGGAAAAAAAAGAGCAGATTGACTCCCAAATTTCAAAGCTTGAAGAAAAATATAAAGATTCAGGCCAAGATTTAAGCTCTTATTTAGACGGCCTACTTTATCAACGTTATCTCACCTATTGGGACTATATACACCTCGATACGCTCTTGAGCCTTCAAGTTCCTCGAACGTATTTTCCTGATGAAGAAATCTTCATCATGTACCATCAAATCACTGAACTTTATTTCAAGTTGATTCTTCATGAACAGAAACAATTGGTCGATGATAAATCACAAAACCTAGATTTTTTTATTGAAAAGACCCGAAGAATCAACAGCTACTATCAGGCGTTGATATCCTCATTTAGTATAATGATAAAAGGTATGGAGCGCGAGCAGTTTTTGCAATATCGCATGGCGCTCTTGCCAGCAAGTGGTTTTCAGTCTGTTCAATACCGAATGATCGAGATTTATTCCACATCAATGGAGAATTTGGTTCACCATACGGAGCGCCACCAGTTTTCAAGTGTGGACGAGATTGAAGTTTTGTATGAGAATATCTATTGGAAGAAGGGCGCCACTGACATTTCATCAGGAGAAAAAACATTGACACTAAAGCAATTTGAATATCGATACACCCCAAGGCTTGTTCGCATTGCCAATAAGTTGAAAGAGGGTACTATTTATGACAAATATCAACAACTAGATGCCTCAAAAAGAGATAATAAAGAGCTGATTGTAGCGTTAAAGACATTGGACTTAAATGCGAACGTAAACTGGCCTTTGATGCACATGGGTTCTGCCCATCGCTATTTAGCCAAAGACAAGGAGCAGATCGGCGCCACAGGAGGCACGAATTGGAAGCAGTACCTTCCTCCGAGTTTTCAGAAAGTTGTATTTTTTCCAGAACTATATTCAAAAGAAGAGTTAAATGATTGGGGCAAGCAATGGGTAGACCATATCTTTAATCCCAATAAAGTATAAGAATCAATAATGAAGAACATCTGGGGCATCCTTTTTATAGCTATTGTAATGGTCTCCTGCAAAGAAGACCAAGCTGCGATGGAAAATGAAACCAAAGAAGAAATCGCAAAAATCGAAGCCATTGAAAAACCGGCGGTAATCAAATATGGCTTTAACCTAGATGAATTTACGGTACAACAAGATACGGTAAGAAGGGGTGATAGTTTCGGAGAGTTGATGCTTGATAACAAGGTTGAATATCCGAAGATTGCTAAAATTTCTAAAGAATTCAAAGATACCTTTGATGTGCGAAGAATTCGGGTGGGTAAGCCGTACACGATATTAAAATCAAAGGATACCACAGAGACCGCACAGGTTTTTATATATGAAAACGATTTGATAAATTATACCGTAGTTGATTTGAGGGATAGCGTTCTCGCCTATACGGACAAAAAAGAATTCAAGTATGTCGAACGTGAAGTTTCAGGTGTTATCGAAACGTCTCTTTCAGAGGCTATTCTTGATCAGGGAATAGATTACGCTGTCACGCATGATTTAGCAAATGTATATGCTTGGACTATTGATTTTACAATGCTTCAAAAGCAAGATAAGTTTAAGGTGATTTATAAGGAAAAGTATATCAATGATTCGATTTATGCCGGAGCAGAGCCAATAGAGGCTGCCTATTTCGAACATAACGGAAAGCCAATTTATGCTTTTGCCTATGAAAATGACTCTTTGAAAAGCATAGTAGATTATTTTGATGAGGGAGCCAATAACCTAAGAAGAACATTTCTAAGAATGCCGGTTGAATATGGCAGATTGTCTTCAAGATATAATCTCAAACGAAGAATACGATACTACGGAAATAGAATCCGCGCACATAGAGGTACTGATTATGCGGCCCCTATAGGAACTCCTATAATGGCAACTGCCGACGGTACGGTCACTGAATCGACCCGAAGAGGTGGGAATGGAAAATATGTCAAGATTCGTCACAACGGCACCTATTCTACCCAGTATTTGCATATGAAAAAGCAAAAGGTCAAGAGGGGTGAATTTGTACGACAGGGTGACGTTATCGGATGGATAGGTATGACGGGTAATACCGGCGGGCCGCATGTGTGTTACCGTTTTTGGAGGAATGGTAGACAGGTAGATCCATTGAAAGAAGAATTGCCAAAGGCAGAACCCCTGGCAGAAACGCTACAGCCAAAATATTTCGACTACATCGATCCAATAAAAGATCAGCTTGATTGCATGCTTTATCCTGAAAAGCCGTTAGCAGAAGACGGAGATCTTCTCACACTAAATCAGTAACAAACAGTTGCCATTTCGTTAAGCACTCCCGATTTCTTGTGATTATGGTTACTTTTGCCTTTTCCTTATGTGGAAGGAGTACGAAGTAAAAATAGAATCCCAAAAATCATTCAATGTCATTACAGAGCACTAACCCTACCTCTTTAGAGGTTTGGAATAAACTTTCAAAACATTTTTCCGAATCGAAAAACATTCACCTTAAAGATCTTTTTGCTTCGGATGGCAATAGGGCGAGTAACTTTACCCTAAGATGGAAGGACTTCCTAGTTGATTTTTCAAAAAACAAAATATCCCAAAAAACGATAGACCTTTTAGTTGAACTGGCAAATGAAGTACAATTAAAAGATGCCATTCAAAAGTATTTTGACGGAACCCATATCAATCAAACAGAAGATAGGGCAGTACTGCATACCGCCTTGCGTGCAAAAGAAAAAGATGAGGTTTTTGTCGATGGTAAAAATGTGGTTCCTGAAGTATATGAAGTAAAAGAACAGATCAAAGTCTTCACAGAGTCGATTATTTCTGGGGAGAAGAAAGGCTACTCTGGAAAAAGTTTTACCGATGTAGTGAACATTGGTATCGGAGGATCAGATCTGGGCCCGGCAATGGTTGCGGAAGCACTAAAGTTCTACAAGAATCATCTCAAAGTTCATTTTGTAAGTAATGTGGATGGAGACCATGTGCATGAGGTATTGAAAGAACTTGACCCAGAGAGTACCTTGTTCGTGGTTGTTTCAAAAACATTTACCACCCAAGAAACCTTGAGTAATGCAACTACCATAAAAAATTGGTTTTTAAAAAGTGCAACACAAGAGGACATTGCAAAGCACTTTGCCGCGGTATCTACGAATACTGAGAAAATAGCGGAGTTTGGTATCGCACGCGAAAACGTTTTCCCCATGTGGGATTGGGTAGGCGGTCGTTTTTCCTTATGGAGTGCCGTAGGATTGTCAGTTGCCTTAGCCGTTGGGTTTGATAACTTTGACGAATTATTGAAGGGCGCTAATGAGATGGATGAACATTTCAAGAGTGCCGATTTTGATGCTAATATTCCCGTTATACTAGCGCTAGTAAGTATTTGGTACAATAATTTTTATGGTGCTGAGACGGAGGCGATAATTCCCTATTCGCAATACCTAAGTCGTTTTTCAGCCTACTTGCAACAAGGTATCATGGAGAGTAATGGTAAAAGCATAGACAGAAATGGAAATCGTGTTAATTATCAAACCGGTAAAATAATTTGTGGCGAACCTTGAACTAATTCACAACACGCCTTTTTTCAATTGATTCATAAGGGTACGAAATTGATAACTGCCGAATTCATTGGATTCAAAGATTCTTTATATGGTGATTCAGACCATCATCATAAACTCATGTACAATTTTTTTGCGCAAACCGAGGCATTAATGAACTGCAAGGTCGCGGAGGAAGTTCATCAAGAATTGGAAGCTAAGGGAATGGTTGAAAGTGACATTCAAAAATTGTTGCCGTTCAAAGTTTTTGAAGGTGACAAACCAACCAATACGATCCTTATTGATAAACTTACCCCTGCCAGTCTGGGAGCCTTAATAGCGCTTTATGAGCATAAAATATTCGTTCAAGGTATCATCTGGAATATCTTTAGCTATGACCAATGG
>JARFRH010000157.1 GCA_029287355.1 Maribacter sp.
GAGAATAGAAGAATGAACAAGGTTCCGACCAAAAGTCCGTTTCGGGTTTTTGAGGTCTTCTTTAGATACATAAAAAGTAGAATTGCGTTTATCAACAGATATGAAATGGCCTCATACAATTGAGTAGGGTGTCTGGGAATCAAATCATCTCGCTCAAACACAAAACCCCAAGTGCCATCCGTAGGCTTTCCATAAATTTCTGAATTCATCGAATTGCCCAATCGGATGAAAGCTGCGGTAACTGCTGCTCCTATGGCTACCCTATCCAGCATCCACAAAAGATTGGTTTTGGTTTTCCTCCAATAATAAAGTATTGCGACAAATACTCCTAAAGTTCCGCCATGACATGCAAGGCCTTGAAAACCAGTAAATTTATACGAGTTATTGACTTCACGAATAGGTAAGAATATCTCAAGTAGGTGATTGGAATAGTACTCAAAATCATAAAAAAGGCAATGCCCAAAGCGGGCTCCTAAAAACATTTAGCCCGTCAATTGTTCAAGTTGTTCTAGGGGAATGCCGTCTTTCTTATAGATTCGCTGAACAATATAGCACCCCAGTATAAGACCTGAAACCCAAAAGAGTCCATAATACTTTAACGGAAAGAAATCCGTAATCCAAAATATCTCTGGATCTACATTCCGGTAAATTATGTTGTCATTCATAAGTTTAAGTGGTTATAGGTTCGTTTGGATATTCCGATGTTATTTCTCCATATATCCATCTTTTTATGGTCGCGATTTGACCGTAGTGCCACATGGTATATATTCTATTCCAAGATACCTTATCAAATGGTATAATCACCATGAGGTACTTCTTGAGCCTGTATGACTAGAATACCTAGGCGGTCATTTAGCGGGAATTTTACTAATAATCGAACTCAGGACATAAAAAGCAATAATAATGGGTACTGCTAAAAATTGAAGTGTAATCAGTAAAACCAAACTGACAATGATGAAAATATAACGGAGTGCATTGTCTTGAAAACTCCAGTTTTTGAATTTTAAAGCGAAGAGTTCAATATTGCTGTTCAGCAAAAAAGCACTTAGCATGGTCATTCCGATTAAAAACCATTGATTTAGAATAATTCCGTTCAGAAAATCATTGTTTTGATATATCAATATCAATGGAAGCGAAATGATCAATAAGGCATTCGCGGGAGTGGGTAAGCCGATGAATGAAGAAACCTGATGTTCATCGATATTAAATTTCGCCAAGCGATAGGCCGAAGCCATGGTAATTAAAAACCCAAAAAATGGCAACGGAGCTACTTTCAGGCCGACCCAAAAAGTAGCGTCAGTAGCCTGAGCGCTTAAATCTACATTCCACCCTCCAGACATGGACATTCCCAATAGTTGGAACATCACGATACCCGGAACCAAACCACTAGTAATCACGTCTGCAAGAGAATCGAGTTGTAAACCTAGTTCGCTGCGCACGTCCAACACACGGGCTGCCATTCCATCAAAAAAGTCGAATAGTATTCCCAGGCATACAAAGACCGCAGCCAATTCCAGTTGATTGAGCACGGCAAAAACAGCTGCGATACAGCCGCAGAGGACATTCAGTAAAGTGATTAAGTTGGGAATGTATCTTTTCATTTTTTACGTCGGATGGTTTAAGTAAAAATAAGACAATTTTTGAGGTTTCGTTTTAGAGACAGTTTTGAAATATGTGATTGGAATTATTATTGATCATTTTTGATGTGATATGGGGCAACCCAGACGCTTAGGGGTTAAGAATAGTTGCGCTATAGGCTAGCCCGATAGTCATCGGGATAAACGAAATAGCGTAAAAAAAGTGGCGTAAAAAAATAATCGATATATTTTAAAATTGGCTCCTAGTCCATTATTATTCGGATATTTGCTTCTCTAAAGCGCTAAAGCTTACTATGTATTTTAAAAGAATTTGCTTTTTTGTTATTTTATTTGTCACAATACCTATTTTTTCACAAGAAAGAGAACTTTCACCTTTGTCAAAAATCAGTTTATTGACCGTTGGAACGGCTGATGAATTGCATTCTAAATTTGGGCATACCGCGATTCGAATACAAGACGCCACCAACGGATTGGATATCGTTTTTGGCTACGGTGGCTTTAACTTTGAAGATCCGCTTTTTTACTCCAAGTTCACTACAGGAAAACTTGATTATAGCATGACGGGGCACCGATATAACCAATTTCTGGAGGGTTATAAAATAGAAAACAGATGGGTTCGTGAGCAACAACTGAACCTTACGGTGAATCAACGAAATGAATTATTTCGATTTTTACAGAATAACTACAAAGAAGAAAATCGGTACTATAAATACGACTTTCTCTTCGACAATTGTGCCACAAAGGTGCCCGAAGTTTTTAAAGAAGTTTTTGGAAACAATATCGAATTTGACCCTGGGTATTTGGAAAAAACGTCCACTTTTCGTCAACTGATTCACGAAACATTAAAGACCAACTCTTGGTCTGCTTTTGGAATCGACCTAGCCCTTGGTTCGGTCATCGATCGAGAAGCAACACCTTATGAGCACCAATTTTTGCCTTTATACGTCAAAGAACAGTTCGGAAATATTCAGATTAATGGTCAAAAGCTAGTCGCTAAGGAAGAATTGGTTTTGAACAATAAATCTATTGTGAAAAACAATGATTTCTTTCTTTCTCCGCTCTTTTGGCTCATTGTATTTTCAGTTGTCATTTTGACCATCACCTATTTTGATTTCAAGAGAGAAAAACGTTTACGTTGGTTAGATTTCATATTGTTCTTGAGTACTGGAATAGCGGGTTTATTGATTTGTTTTCTTTGGTTTGCAACAAATCATTCCGCCACCAAAATAAATTTCAATATGCTTTGGGCTTTTCCCACAAATCTAGTTGTTGCCTTTGTGCTTTTGAAAAAGAAAAGTTCGTCTTCTTGGATTCCAAAATATCTGTGGTTTCTATTAGGACTGAACGTTCTGACCATACTACTATGGGTGTTGAAAATTCAGATATTTTCGCCACTTATTATCCTCATTCTGATTGCCCTTGAAATTCGCTTTCTATTTTTAATAAAATATCTCCGGAGAAGTAAATCTCCGATAACTCAATAATTGGTTCATGAACCTACTCACAGTAGAAAACATATCAAAGGCATACGGAGAACTGGTGCTTTTCAAAAACCTCTCTTTCGGCGTCAATAAAGACCAAAAAATCGCTTTTATCGCAAAAAACGGTACAGGCAAAACCTCGATTCTAAATATGCTTTCTGGTCGAGACACCCCTGATACCGGCCAGATCAGTTACCGAAAAGACATTCGTGTTTCGTTTTTGGAACAGGAACCTGATTTGGCACCCGACTTGACCGTTGAAGAAACCATATTTGCATCTGACAATGAAGTACTTAAAGTAATCCAAAATTATGAGCAGGCACTGCAAAATCCAGAAGATGCAGACGCTTATCAGTCCGCTTTTGAGGCTATGGAACGTTTTAATGCATGGGATTTCGAAACCCAGTACAAACAGATTCTTTTCAAATTAAAGCTGGAAGACCTCAACGTCAAAGTAGGCAAACTTTCTGGTGGACAAAAGAAACGATTAGCATTGGCCAATGCGCTGATCAATAGACCTGAGTTATTGATTTTAGATGAGCCAACGAACCATCTTGACCTAGAGATGATAGAATGGCTCGAAAGCTATTTCGCAAAAGAGAACATGACGCTCTTCATGGTCACCCACGACCGATATTTTTTGGAGCGTGTGTGCGATGAAATCATCGAGCTTGAGAATGGTCAACTCTATCCGTACAAGGGTAATTATTCTTATTATCTTGAAAAAAAGGAAGCACGTATTGAACAGGAAGCGGTGGAACATCATAAAACCAAACGTTTGTTCAAAAAAGAATTGACCTGGATGCGGCGACAACCTAAAGCAAGAACTACTAAATCAAAATCACGAATCAGCGATTTTCAGGAAATTAAGGAAAAGGCAAGTAACCGTCGAAAAGATCATGAGATAGAACTCGAAATCAATATGCAACGTATGGGAAGTAAGATTCTCGAATTGCATAAAATATCCAAATCCTATCCCGATAAACCTATTCTTGACAAATTCGAATATGTTTTTTTAAAGGGAGAACGCATAGGCATAATCGGCAAAAATGGTACTGGAAAATCTACCTTTCTCAATCTTATCACTGGCACAGACCAGCCCGATGCCGGAAAGGTCGTAGTTGGGGATACCATTAAATTTGGATATTACACTCAAAAAGGAATTGTTATAAAACCAGGTCAAAAGGTCATTGAAGTGATTCGCGAGTTCGGTGATTTTATTCCCTTGGCCAAAGGGCGACAGATTTCAGCCCAACAATTATTGGAACGCTTTCTATTTGACCGTAAAAAGCAGTATGATTTTGTCGATAAATTAAGTGGCGGTGAACGCAAACGGCTGTATTTATGTACCGTTTTAATACAGAATCCGAACTTTTTAATTTTAGATGAACCTACCAATGACCTCGATATTGTGACACTGAACATATTGGAGGCCTTTTTGTTAGACTTTCCTGGGTGTCTTATCGTTGTATCACATGATCGCTATTTTATGGATAAAGTAGTCGATCATCTTTTTGTGTTCCGTGGCGATGCGGTTGTGGAAGATTTTCCAGGAAACTATTCCGATTTTAGAACATATGAAGATAGTATTATTCTGGAGGCAAGGGCTGAAAAAGTTAAAGCCAACATCGAAAAAAAGCCGGTAAAAAATACTCAAAAAAAAGAAGAGAAGGGCAAGCAACTTTCTTACATGGAGCAAAAGGAATACAAACAACTTGAAAAGGAGATTCAAAAGTTAGAGTTCAAAAAAGGGGAAATAGAGCAACAATTTGTTACAAATGACCTTTCTGGGGATGATATTGCTCAACTTTCGAAAAACCTTAAGGAAATAACCGATGGAATTGAGGCAAAGACCGAACGCTGGTTTCAGCTTTCCGCGATTTCGGAAGATTAATAGCATGTGAAAAGCGCACCTCCTTTTTCAAAAGGAGGGTCGGTTCAATAAATATGTATACTTGTACAAATTCAAAGCCTACTTAAAACACCTCCTAACCGCCACTAATAAACACGGCGTGCACTCTCCCTTTGTATATGAATTTGTTACGAAGTGTCTTTACAAAAAATCAAATTTCAGGGTTTCTAAAAGTCATCAAGTTGTTCTGAAAAGTATCCCTTTTTTTTCTGTAAAAAGCATTAAAATCTCGAAAGATTTTCAAATAGAAAATTTAATTAAAAATGAGTTTGGGTTAAAAGCAAGACAATAAGGTCCGTTCGATTTGATTTATCAGAATTTTTCGAGAGTGGATTTTTTATCCCTAAATCGATAAGATATTCATA
>JARFRH010000162.1 GCA_029287355.1 Maribacter sp.
ACATGATCCTGCTTCAGAACCCATACAATGTTTCCGGCAGGCAAATCCCCTGTAATCGATTTCCACGTACGACCTCGATCCCTACTAATAAAAACATGCGCACTGAAATCGCCGAATTTATGCGAATCCGCAACGGCAAAAACAGTATTGGCATCATGACGGGATGCTTCGATATCATTGATAAACGAACGCGCCCGCACTTTAGGAAGCGTTCCACTTTTACGCCAATTTTGGCCACCATCCTCACTTACATGAATCAAGCCATCGTCAGAGCCCGTATAAAGCAGCCCTTCGACTTTTGGAGACTCGTCGATGGAAGTCAAGGTAGCATATTTCGACATGGCACCCGTATCGTAAAGCGCATCGGAACTCCAGACCCGATTATCCATGGTCTCCAGTTCGTAGCGATTTGTATCGGTCGTAAGATCTTGACTTATAGGCGACCATGAATTTCCCTTGTTCTCACTACGCCAAACCCGTTGTGAGCCAAAATACAAATGCTCATTGTTATGCGGACTGATCAATAAAGGGCTGTCCCAGTTCCATCTTTCAGGTGCATCACCGGGCGCGGCCTGGGGTTTGATGTTCAGCACTTCCTCACTGCGCCGATCCAATCGGTGCAGTTCGCCTTGTTGAATTTCCATATAGACAATATTCGGGTCCTTGGGATCAAAAGCGGAATTGTACCCATCAGCACCCAGCGGCACGTACCAATCTTGATTTCGTATGCCCTCGGTATTCATGGTTCGTGAAGGGCCTATCAAGGTGCCAAGGTCTTGTGCTCCCCCTACAATGTTATAAAACGGTTCATCGTTGTCAAGGCCTAGTTTGTAAAATTGTGATATAGGAAGGTTCGGAAAATGCCGCCATGTAGTTCCCTCATCAAAAGTTTCGTAAAGCCCACCATCGGTTCCGGCCAGCAAATGCCTCCCGTTATCGGGGTCGATCCACAAGGCATGGTTATCGCTGTGCTTCTCGCGGCCGGTACCCAAGATCTTGAATTGGTCACCGCCGTTACGGGTGACCTGGATAAAAACATCCATCTGATATACCAAATCAGGATTTACTGGAGAAACCTCGATTTCCTGATAGTAATGTGGGCCGGTTCCTCCAGAAATATAGCTATTCCGTTTTTTCCAGCTTTCCCCTTTATCGGTAGATTTATAAAACCCTTTTTCATCATCCCCTGCCTCAATGCTAGCATATACCACCTCAGGATTTGCAGGAGTAACGGCTAGACCTATTTTCCCGACATCGCCACTTGGCAAACCCGTCTTGATCTGCTTCCAAGTCTCCCCTTTATCGATCGATTTATAAATGCCTGAATTTGGGCCTCCTGCCAATAGCGACCATGTCTGCCGTCGGCGCTGATAGGCCGCCGCATAGAGTACATCAGGATTCGATGGGTCGAATTCGACATCAGTGACCCCGGTATTCTTATCGATTTCAAGTACAAGGTCCCATGTTTGGCCGCCATTTTTGGATTTATATAATCCGCGCTCACCACCGGCGGACCATAAAGGCCCCTCAGCGGCAACAAATACCACATCGCTATCTCTGGGGTCCACTAAAATTTTACCGATATGCTCCGATTTTGAAAGTCCCATTTGCCGCCAAGTAGCACCGCCATCCATACTTCGATATACGCCATCGCCCCAGGCCACATGACGCCCACTCACATTTTCTCCGGTTCCTACCCAGACCACATTCGTATTGTTTGGATCAATCGTAACCGTACCGATAGAATAGGAAGGTTGGTCATCAAAAATTGGTTTCCAAGTGATACCGCTATTGGTGGTTTTCCATAGACCACCGGATCCGACGGCAAGGTACCAAATGCTTCTATCTTCAGGATGTACGGCAATATCGGCGATACGACCGCCCATCAATGCCGGGCCGATTTCGCGCAATTCCAAGCCGGATGCCGCTTTGGATAAGGCTTCCTTATTTTGGGTCTGTGCAATCGTATTGGAAACAGTTAGAAAGTAAACGACTATAAGTGTCAGTAGGGTGGTTGTGGTCTTCATGAACATATCGAAATTAAATTGATAGGCATACTTCTGTGCAATCTTGAAAAAAACGGTGGATTCTCAGCGGTAATTTAGGGATAAAAATTAAAAACGCACTTCTAAATAAAACCGCATTCATTTCTGTATCATGCATTTCTATCAATTGTGGTACCTCGGCTAAAAATGAACTCAAACATCAATTTTTTAGTTTACACTTCAGTGTTTCATAAGGCGTCGTTCCTTTAAAAGCTCCATGTGGTCTGTTAAAGTTATAAAATTGTTCCCATTGGTTTAAATTTTTTATTCAAATCAACATCGTCTGCGTAGTCTAAAAGGTGGTAAAGCTCCCTCTTATCGATAAGGAGTGAACGCTCGACTTTCCCATTGTACTGTGGTTTACCGGGCTTGATATAGCGATGCCTTATGCCACGGTCCTGGACATGCCAATGAAATTCAGATTGGAATTCATGACCATTGTCGGTCTGTGCAGTGTTGATTCCAAAAGGAAACTTTTCGACTACATGATTTATAAAATCAATTGAGCCGACCTGATTGTGCCTTTCGTATACTATGAGGGCTCTGATCCTTGTGGAATCATCAATAGCGGTGTATTGGAACCTTTTGACTTTTTGTACAGAAGGGCCATCGAATATCAAGAACTTTACATCTACCTGAACAAGGTGCGGATTCTCAGCCATACAATTTAAACAGGAACATGTTGTTTGCAATTCGAGCAAAAATAGCCGCTGTTGTAACAATAAAACTTTGTTGTCGTCTTCATGTTAAAGTACAAAATGAATATCCTTAGAAGTCTTATTTTAATTATTCCGGCAGTATGTATTCTTTCCTGTAATTCTAATGCGAAGAAATCCCCAATAGCGAAAGTGGATGTTGTCTTTCAAGAAGACGCTCTCAAATTTACGGAATCGCAAAAAGTTTTCATCCGTGAAGTGATAAGCAATTCAGAAGAGGAGGTTCGAAATCTTTTACCGAATCTACCAGATAGTATAAAAGTCATTGTTGAAAATGTGGATTGGAATCTTGATATTGTTAGTGGAGTAACAGGAAGAACAGAAACTAATGATCCACCTCTGGTCCTCGTTCAAATATCAAACAATTATCAGGATGGTGTAATTGATTCGTTATATCAAGGTATCAAGTCCACAATCTTTCACGAATTCCATCATTTGTCCCGAGGCTGGGCAATACAAGATAATAAATTTGGTCCTGGAATCTCCAATGCAATGGTTAATGAAGGTTTGGCTGTTGTGTTTACAGAGATATATACAGGAAACGAACATGATGTAAACTCCTATTCTGAGGAGGCCGATAATTGGGTAAACGAGATATTGTCACTTCCTCTAGATGCAAGTTACGAACAGTGGGTAATGGGTGAACATCCTGATGGCAGAACTTATATCGGCTATCGAACTGGAAATTTTTTAGCGAGACGAGCAATGAATACTTCCGGAAAGAACATTTTGGAGTTAAGCAACCTTTTGCCTAATGAAATAATAAAGCTAGCCGGTTACTAATACTGCAAAAACTGCACACAACAAGATGTACTATCAATTGCTTGGGTCCGTGCTACTCGGAAAATTCTCCACCCCAAGGCGTGGCAAGTCGGATTTTCTTAAGATTCGGTTTCCTTTTGCTAAATTAGTTATGCGAAAGGTGCAACTACCATATACAAACCATTACCGGCAATGTTATACGACAGCACATTCATGTGGGCTTGTAAAGTTCATCGTGGGTGGAATTGGAGAAAGGCCAACAACGCGTATAATTCATTTTGCTGAATCACTAGGCACTTAATAAATCATACTAACAATAATTTCACTAAAATGAAACTTTAGATTGACGACCTTAGCTATTGTACAAAGGCTAAGTTGATTCGCTCAGCAACCTTTATTCAACCAAAACGAAAACATACACGAACACCTCAGCTTTAATCTAAGGGTGAACCGTCCTAAAACATGTATACATAAACCAATTGGCCACTTATGACTCGTTTTTAGGTTTTATGTCCCTATTCTTACCTATGTCATCTATCAAAGCAATAAATCCTTCTTTATAATTACTACTTATAGGAATCTCCTTGGCGTCAATAACTACAGCGTGTTTTTTGACCGTTTCTATATGTTTTATAGCTATAATATAGGATCGATGTATTCTTGTAAAATATTCTTTTGGAAGTAATTCCAAGACTTCAGATATTTTATAGCGAGCTAAAATAGGCCGTTTGTCTGTATGGAAAGTCACGTAATTGCCTTCACTTTCAACGTATTTAATATTTTGGATAAACAGCTGATGAAATTCTGATCCACTTTTAATAAAAATAGTTTGTTCGGAAATATCAGGAAACATTTCAGAACTTGAAGTTGTTATTGTCCTATTTTTTTCTAAAATCTGTTTTGCTTTCATAACCGCTTGAAGCATCCTATCAAATTCAATAGGTTTCAAAAGATAGTCGACTGCTTTAAGTTCATAACTTTCCAAAGCATATTCTGAATAAGCTGTTGTAAATATAATAAGTGGTGGGTTTTGCAAAAATTTAGGAAAGCTTATCCCCGATAATTTAGGCATGTTTATGTCTAAGAAAATAAGATCAATTGTATGCTGTGGAAGATATTCAAGCGCATCCAATGGGTCTCTAAAGGTTTCCTTTAACACCAAAAATGGAATGCTACTTAAATGAAATTTAAGTACATCAATAGCAGCGGGTTCATCATCGATTATAACACAGTTCATAAGTAATACTAATCAAGTTGCAGAATAAGAAAAGATATAAAATATCCATTTTCTTCTTTTGTCTCCAAAGTATACGTATTTGGATACAAAATGGCGAGTCTCTTTTTTAAATTATCAAGTCCAAAACCTGAAGGCTCACCAACTAAGCCATGAAAACTTTGATGTATGGCATTGGTTACTTTAAAAAATAACTTTTTTTGTTCCACCTTTAATGAAATATCGATTATTGATTTTGTTTTGGGATCAATTCCGTGTTTGATGGCGTTTTCAACAAATGGAATAAGTATCATCGGGCATATTTTTACGTTCTCAACGGCTCCTTTTATTTCGAAATTAATAATCACATCATCATCGCTGGCAATGCGTAACTGATAGACCTGAATAAATTTTTTAAGATGATGAATTTCTTTTTCGAGTCCTACTTTATCTTCGTTCGTTTCATACACCATATAGCGCATTAATTCCGCTAATTTTGCAATGCCATCAGCCAGTTCGGGCACATTGTTTTTTAATGCCTTGGCATAAAAACTATTGAGCACATTAAACAAAAAGTGAGGGTTTATTTGAGCCTTCAGAAAAGCCATTTCCGTAGTTAGTTTCTCTTCGTATAAAATGCGCTTTAGCTTTTCACTCTTAAACCATGATTTAATTAAAGCATAGGACAAACCTAGCAAGAGTATGAAAAAACTACTCACCACATTATAGCGCAAATAACTGAGATAGGACTCACTTTCACTTGAGAAAAAACCAACCAACCAATAATAGTCAATAAAACTTTCAATCAAATTAATGAAAGCAAAGACACTTATTAAGGTAATAATTAAAAGCGATATTTTTTTTAGACGCAAAAATCTAGGAACAATAAAAAAGGCGGTAGAATAAAATATAATTTGGTTCATGAACATTCCGAACATTACTGCAAGCCAAAATGGACCTTTACCATTCCTGAAATCAGATATCGTATTTACATAATTCAAAATTAAAAAATACGCAACACCCCAAATAAAAACATGAATTGTTGCTTCAAGATATTTTCTCATTTCACCTCATCTAGGTATCAAAAATAGTTTTTTAATTTCCTTTAAAACCGCTTTAGGGATAAGCCGATTACTTTTAGTGACCGTTCTAGGTATTCATGTGAAGTTTGTACTATTTCACTTCTTAAGGAGCTTAGGTCACATAAAAGAGACTAACAATCACATTCATTTTATTCTATAGTCTTAACGCACTACTATTGCTTCATAATAAATATAAAACAATCAAAAGATGAAAAAAATAGCAGTAATCATAATAGCGTTCGGCATAGGGCTTAATGCATTTGGACAGTTAGCAACTAACACGGATCTAGAAAATAATATCAACGAATTATTTGAAAGTTACGCGCATTACAACCGTTTTATTGGGAACGTAATAATAAGCCAAAACAATACTATTATTTATGAAAAAAGCTTTGGCTATGCCGATATGGAAAATCAGAAAAAGAACGCTAAAAATTCCATATTCAGTATTGGTTCGGTTACCAAACCATTGACAGCTGTTGGAATTATGAAATTAGTTGAAGCAGGTAAGTTATCATTAGAAACCCCCATAAATACCTATTTTACAAATTTTATACCTGACCTTTCCAAGGATATTACAATACGTCATTTACTAAACCATAGTTCTGGAATGCAAGCGAATATAGGCAGAATAGACG
>JARFRH010000237.1 GCA_029287355.1 Maribacter sp.
CAGCGTCAGATGTGTATAAGAGACAGGAATCACCACTTTCAGAGGAAGCATTGCAAATAGAAATCAAAAACCTCACGTATCGTCATATTGCTTGGATAACCGCACTGCGTCATGCCATGCGTATGCCCAAAACTTGGGAAACAGTGATAAAAAACCAAAAAACCGATAGAGATTGGGGAATTCAACCCCCAGAATTCGATGCTAATTTGGAAGATGATTTAAGACCCTACATTTCCCAAATAGACCTTGAGGATGCCATGAGCAAGAATAATAAACAGACGGCTTTATTATATCAACAATCTCATCATTTAAGAAAATTAAAGGAGCAGGGTATCATTTGGGAGTTTTCCTTTTTGGAGTTGGAGGTTGTGCTTCAAGAGCTTTTTGCGCTGCAAGGCAAAAGTGAGCGCATTAAAAATTTTCCTTATCCAAGACAGTTTGCAACACTCAACCATTTTTTTATGTGGATTTTCGTATTACTGTTACCATTAGCCTTAGTACCGCAATTTGCTGAAATCGGTAATGCATTTAAAGACGATCACCCGTTGATCGGCAATCTATTTGTATGGTTCTCCATTCCCTTTTATGTTATTGTTGCTTGGATATTTCATACAATGGAAAGAATAGGCAGAACGGGAGAAAACCCCTTTGAAGGTACGGCTAATGATGTTCCTATTTCAACCATAGCCAGAGGAATAGAAATTGATCTTAGACAAAACCTCGGAGAATCGAACGATGATATTCCAGAGCAATTTCCCGTAAAATATCATACCCAATTTTAAGGGGTGACAAACCCTATGTCGGCATATGAATAAGGTTCATGGGAGGTAACACCTGCTTAATCCTTTAAATCAGCCTTTTTTTTGCTATCAAGACCTTACGCAATTCTTTATCGATGACTAAGGTTAAGGTAGCGATCAGCTCCTATTATTATCCCATTTATGGATGTACACATTTCTATTTGAATCTGATCATTTAGTCATACTCATTTGCAAAACCGGTACCTTTACAAACATCAAAAAAAGTGGCTTAAAATCTCGCATACTTTGTCCATACATAGATGACCAAAAAACATACGCTTACCCTTTCCAAAAAAGAAATGCAAGAATACGGCTATCGTGTTGTTGATACCATTGTAGAACATTTCACAACTCAAGATGAAAAAAGTCCGATTGCCATGGCGACGCGTCAAGAAATGGACCGACTCTTTCTAGAAGAGGCCCCTGAAAATGGCATGGATGCTCAAAAGGTGTTGGAATTCGTAAATGAAAACGTATTATCGCAGGTCGCCATCACATCACATTCCAAATTCTTTTCTTTTGTTCCCGGTCCTAGTAATTTCATTAGTGCCATGTCTGATAGTCTAGCTACGGGGTTCAATGTATTCTCAGGGGGTTGGGCCGTATCCGCAACAGCTGCGGAACTTGAAATTGTAACCATCAACTGGTTACTCAAAATGTTTCACTTTCCTAAGAAACGTGGCGGTGGAATTTTCACGAGTGGTGGGTCTATGGCTAACTTAACCGCTTTGGTTACCGCAAGAAGACAACTTTGTGGTGATAATTTTTCAAAAGCGGTAATCTATATTTCTGACCAAACCCACTCGTCAAATATCAAGGCCATTAGAACCATTGGTTTTAGCAAAGATCAAGTTCGTATCATTCCTACCGACATGGAATTCAAAATATATACCAATAAACTGCTGAATGCAATAGCGAAAGACAAACTAGAGGGCCTACAACCGTTCTGCATCATTGCGACGGCGGGAACGACCAATACTGGGGCGGTAGACCCTTTATTGGAAATCGCCAGGATCTGCAAGGAAGAAAACATGTGGATGCACGTTGATGCAGCTTATGGAGGAGCGGGTATTCTTTCTGAAAAAGGTGCAAAAGCGCTACGCGGAATCGAAAAAGCCCATTCTGTAACTATCGACCCCCATAAATGGTTTTTTCAACCCTATGAAATGGGGTGCCTACTAGTCAAGAACCATAAATGGCTCAGTGCCACTTTCAGCGAAAAACCTGAATATTTGAGAGATGTTGAAGGCAATGAATCCGAAATCAACTTCTATGATCATGGCGTACAATTGACAAGAAGGTTTAGAGCCTTAAAGTTTTATATGTCAATAAAGACCTTCGGGCTGTCAGCTTTCCGAGAAGCTATCACCTATAATATTGCGTTGGCGGAAGAATTAGAGCACTCGATCAGAAAAAGCAAAAACTGGGAAATTGTTTCCCCTGCCAACCTGGCGATTATTAATTTCAGGTACAATCCAATTGGTCAAAATTTTAATGAAAAAAAACTGAACTGGCTAAATAAAGAGATTTCCCATCGCGTGGTACAATCAAAAAAAGCAGTTTTGATGACTACTGAGCTGCATGGGCAAATCGTGTTACGAATGTGCCTAATAAATCCAAGAACTACAATGCAAGATATAGAAGACACCCTTGAATTGTGTATTCACTACGCCAATGAAGTTCTAAAATCGACAGCCACCTAGGTCGGTCAAAATGTTGTTCATTCCATTATCCGAAAATGTATGTATGCTTATCGGTATAAATAAAATTCATGCAATATACTTTAATCTTTACCGGAGTAAAAAACAAGCCTAACCCTATCTGTGTAAATCTTTAGGCTCGTTTATTATATGCTATTCAAAAGATTGAATTTAGGTTCATCAGTACCACTTGTGTAAACCTATTTGGACAAGTACATCTTCCTTCTAGCATATAAGTTATAGAATTCATCGTCTTTCAAACTATCGATGAACAAAATACTTTCCCCTGTACTCTTCATTTCAGGTCCTAAATTCTTATTCACATTCGGAAACTTATTAAAAGAAAAAACGGGTTGCTTAATAGCGAAACCTTCCAGATGCGGATTGAAATCGAAATCCTTTACTTTCTTTTCCCCCAACATGACTTTAGTAGCATAATTGACATAAGGCTCTTTGTATGCCTTAGCAATAAAAGGAACTGTTCTAGAAGCTCTAGGGTTCGCCTCTATGATGTATACGATTTCATCTTTTATTGCGAATTGAATGTTAATGAGTCCCACAGTATTCAACGCCAAAGCGATTTTCTTCGTATGATCTTTGATTTGCTGCATCACGAATTCCCCTAAGTTGAAAGGAGGCAATGTCGCGTTAGAATCCCCGGAGTGAATTCCACAAGGTTCGATATGTTCCATGATTCCGATGATATACACATCTTTGCCATCGCAAATCGCATCAGCTTCGGCTTCAATGGCACCGTCTAAGTAGTGATCCAAAAGCAATTTATTATTGGGAATCTTTCGAAGCAGATCAACTACATGCTCTTCTAACTCTTCTTTATTGATGACGATTTTCATGCCTTGTCCGCCGAGTACATATGATGGTCTTATAAGCAAGGGGAAATCCAATTTATCGGCAAGCACCAAGGCTTCCTCAGCAGTTTCTGCAACTCCGAATTCTGGGAAAGGAATATCATTCTCTTTCAACATTTCGGAAAAACTTCCTCGGTCTTCGGCCAAATCGAGTGATTCAAAGCTGGTACCTATGATTTTGATACCG
>JARFRH010000275.1 GCA_029287355.1 Maribacter sp.
GGAGGGATACCTGAAACATTCAAAATAACTTGACAAGTTGACTTTTAGCTGGAAAGTGCAGGTAGTGCATCTAATGCAGGTGTCACCCCGTGTTACATGTCCTAAAACAAAAAAACCCAACCTATTTTCATAAGTTGGATTTCTCTAAAAGCTCCCCCTCTTGGGCTCGAACCAAGGACCCTCTGATTAACAGTCAGATGCTCTAACCAACTGAGCTAAGGAGGAAAATCACCACTTTAATTGCTTAAAGCGGGTGCAAATATAGTCGTTTTTTAAAATACCACAAACAAAATAAAACGCGATTTTCAGTCGCTAGAGAAATCTTTTGATGATATTCCAAATATCATTTCCGAATATGATAGCCATGAGCCCCATCAGAAATATAAACCCAATAATTTGACCAGTTTCCAAGGCTTTTTCACTAGGGGGTCTTCCTGTAATCATTTCATACAAAAGAAACATCACATGACCTCCATCAAGTGCTGGTATGGGTAAAATATTGATGAATGCCAACCAAACGGAGAACATCGCCATAAAACCCCAGAAAAAGGTCCAATTCCAGCGCTCTGGCATCATCTCGACAATTCCGATAGGGCCTTTCACTTGTTTATACGCGCCTGTTTTGGTGTTGAAGACCACTTTGAATTGCATAATTTGATCGGTCAATACTTGTATGGTTCTCGAAAATCCTGCCGGTATCGATGCTGCGAAACTATAGTTGTCCGTGACCAGCAAATCTTCCGAATAGGGCCGCACCCCAACAATGCCCTCCTCGGGTATCGTTAAACTAATATCCCTAGTAGATCCGTCCCTATTGATCTTTAGCGCAAGTGCTGTACCTCTCGATGCCTCTAGTACCTGCATAAATTCAGACCAATACGAAACACTTTTTCCGCCAACTTCAATCAGCTCATCCCCGATTCGCAGTCCGGCTTTATCCGCCTCGGAATCTACCACCACCTCATCTAAAACCGACTTTGTTCTATAGCCCAAGAATGCCTTTCCTTGCGTTTTGAATATCAAGGCTTTGCCCTCATCCGAAATGGGAACGGAAATCTCTTGCCCATCCCTATTGACGGTCACCTCATCGCCTAGCAGAATGCGTAACTGGGCATCGGTAAACTTCTTGGTGGGCTTGCCATCCACTGAAATGATCTGATCACCTGATTGCAGCCCCAGTCTTTCCCCGACCGAATCTACTTGAATACCATACTTCAACTTATCAGATGGTATATAGGTGTCCCCGTTATTGAAGAGCAACATCGAATAAATAATCCAGGCCAAAAAGAAATTGACGGTTACCCCGCCGACCATCACGATCAAACGCTGCCATGTGGGCTTGGACCGAAACTCCCAATCTTTGGGCTCTTCCTTCATTTGCTCGGTATCCATACTCTCATCGATCATTCCGGCGATCTTCACATAGCCCCCCAAAGGAAGCCATCCGATACCCCATTCGGTCTCCCCTATTTTCTTTTTGAACAAAGAGAACTTCCAATCGAAAAACAAATAGAATTTTTCGACCTTGATCTTGAAATATTTGGCTGGGAGAAAATGACCAAATTCATGCAGGATCACCAAAATGGAGATAATCAAAATGAATTGGGCAATCTGTATGGCAATTGTCATTGAAGGTATTTCTAAAATTAAACGCACAAAAATACACCTTTACAGGGTCTTATAAAAAGAAACTATCCTACCCACCGTATTTTAAGAAAGTTTTGGCATCGCTTTCACTGCTCCATTTGAAAGCTTGGGCCTGCTGACGTATCTTTGAAAAAAAATACATGCGCTCCTTTTTCGGTACATACAAGCTTTTCTTCATTACGCTTTTCTGCATATCGGTTGTAATTATTTATTTGTTCTACAATGCCCTTCAGCCAAAACAAAGCCTTGCTATTTATCAACCTTCCATGGTGAATCCTGAATTGGTAGACAGTACGCTTCAATACATCAAGAAATACCATACCATAGCGGATTTTTCCTTGACCAACCAAAATGGAAAAACCATAACACAAGATAACTATGAGGGCAAAATCTACATTGCGGATTTCTTCTTCACGACCTGCCCCACCATTTGCCCGGTCATGACAAAAAATATGGCTTCGATTCAAAATCGATTGGGCAATGATGTACTGCTACTGTCGCATTCAGTTACGCCCGAAATCGATTCGGTAGCACAACTCAAAAAATATGCGGTGGAAAAAGGAGTGGATGATAACATCTGGAATCTGGTCACCGGAGATAAAAAGCAAATCTACGCCTTGGCACGTAAGTCGTATTTGGCAGTAAAGACCGATGGAGATGGGGGGCCATATGACATGATTCATACCGAGAATTTCATCTTGGTTGATAAAGAAAGGCGCATCCGCGGTTTTTATGATGGTACGAAGCAAGAGGAAATCGCTAAATTGATGGACGATTTAGCGATCTTGAAAGCTTCTTATACTACCGATGATTCCAAATGAGAAATTCGAAATCCCAGAAAATCCACTATTTGGAATTTGGTGCTTGATTATTGATTTTTTAGGATTTTTTATTCTATTTTTGTCCTTACTTATAATCAATCTAAATAAAAATTGGGTACTACCGTAGCACATTTGAAGCGTGGCCAAAAGGGCATTATCAAAGAATTTGCGGATGACCTTTTGCCCATTAAATTATTAGAATTAGGTTGTTTGCCCGGTAATGAGGTAGAACTTATTCAAATAGCACCACTGCAAGACCCTATCTATATTAATGTGAATGGCTCGCATATTGCAATTCGAAAATCGATGGCCTTGAAAATCGAATTGGAACTTATCGATGAGACGACAGGCTTATGAGTAAACAGATCAATGTCGCCCTCATAGGAAATCCGAATACAGGGAAGACTTCCGTTTTCAACCAACTTACAGGTTTGAATCAAAAGGTGGGTAACTACCCCGGCATTACCGTTGAGAAAAAAGAGGGCATTTGCAAACTACCGCGTGGGGTAAAAGCCCATATTCTTGACCTCCCAGGCACCTATAGTCTGAATACCACTTCTTTGGACGAGAGTGTGGCCGTTGAACTCTTATTGAATAAAAAAGATAAGGACCACCCTGATGTGGCCTTGGTCATATCCGATGTGGAGAATCTGAAACGGAATCTACTCTTGTTCACACAGATCAAAGATTTAAAGATTCCGGCTATTTTGGTCATCAATATGGCTGACCGCATGTCTAGAAAAGGCATTTCGGTGGACATATCCTTATTGGAAGAAAAACTGAACACCAAAATCGCCTTAGTCAGTACCCGAAAGGAAATAGGGATTCCATATTTGAAAGAACTCATTGCAGACTACAAGAATCTTTCCGTTGCACAGAATGTGGATACTTCGATTATTGATCCCGAGTACTTCGCAAAGCTAAAAAGTGCTTTCCCAAAAGAAGATCTGTATAAACTATGGTTGGTCATTACCCAAGATGTCAACTTCATGCCTATTGAAAAGACATTGATTAAAGATCGTTCTTCCTTTGAGACCAAATCAAAGTCTGAACTTAAAAGGTTACAACAGAAAGAGACGATCCTCAGGTATCAGTTTATCAATGGTGTCCTGAAAGAGACCTACAAGGTTGACGCAAGTGCCGCAAAGGGTTTCAGGGCTAACCTTGATAAGCTATTGACACACAAAGTGTTCGGCTATCTTATCTTTTTCATCATATTATTGACTATTTTTCAAGCCATTTATGATTGGAGTAGCTACCCCATGGATGCCATAGATACGTTTTTTGCATCAGCGAGCGAGTGGGTCAAAAATTCACTTCCGGCCGGGGCGTTTACAGATTTAATTGCAGAAGGGGTACTAGCGGGTATCGGGGGAATTGTTATTTTCATTCCACAAATAGCGTTTTTATTCTTGTTCATTGCACTTTTAGAGGAAAGTGGTTATATGAGCCGGGTGGTATTCTTGATGGATCGGTTGATGCGACCCTTCGGGCTTAGTGGAAAAAGTATCGTTCCGTTAATTTCCGGCACTGCATGCGCCATACCCGCCGTCATGGCTACTAGGAATATTGAAAACTGGAAAGAACGATTGATTACCATTCTCGTTACCCCATTCACCACCTGTTCGGCACGCTTGCCGGTGTATCTTATCATCATTGCCTTGGTGATACCTGAAGGTCGTTTTCTCGGTCTAAGTTATCAGGCCTTGACTTTGATGTTGTTATACCTTATTGGTTTCGGAGCGGCCATACTTTCCGCAATGGTATTGAATAAAATTCTGAAAATCAAAAGTCGGTCTTTCTTTGTTGTTGAAATGCCCAATTACAAACTACCGCTAGCGAAAAATGTCGCGTACACGGTCTGGGAAAAGACCAAAAGTTTTGTTGTAGGGGCTGGAAAAATCATCTTGGCCATCTCTATCATATTATGGTTTTTGGGTTCTAACGGATTTTCGGATGATTTTGAAAATTCGGAAGTAATCGTCAAAAACAGAATTCAAAATGAGGGCTTTTCCACGACAAGTGAAGCCTATATCGCAGACCATCTAAAAGTGTACAGAGCTACTTTACAGGATAGGTCGGAAACACAGAACAGCATCTTCAATGCCAATACCTTGAACGATTCATTGAAATTGAGAAAAGCGGAATTGGGCAACCGCGCCATGGAGCAGGAAATCGCGAGTTACAAATTAGAACATTCGTATATTGGATATGCAGGTAAGGCCATAGAACCTGTTGTACGGCCTTTGGGCTATGATTGGAAAATTGGTATCGCAGTGCTCACTTCTTTTGCCGCTCGGGAAGTTTTTGTAGGTACCCTGGCCACGATCTATAGTGTAGGCAGTGATGAGGAAGACACCATCAAACACCGTATGGCAGGCGAGATCAATCCCATCACCAAAAAGCCCTTGTTCAATTTGGCGTCCGGTATTTCACTCTTGCTTTTTTATGCCTTTGCTATGCAATGTATGAGCACCCTGGCCATTGTCAAAAGAGAAACCAATACCTGGAAATGGCCCCTTGCCCAGCTAGTATTTATGAGTCTTTTTGCTTATATTGTAGCCTTAATAGCGTATCAAATTTTGAAATAGCTTATGGAGATTCTTCAACTCATTTTGGTCTATATTACCGTCGGAAGTGCTTTCGGTTATGTCGTGAAGAAATTCTTCTTGCCCAAAGCACTCTTTGCAACGAAGAAGGCAAACACCAAGGCCTGTGGCCAAAACGATTGTGGTTGCCATTAAATGTGCTCGCCTCCATCGAGTAAAAAAAACTCCTTTTCCAGTAACAATACCCGCTATCGAATCGTCTCTCCAATAGGTTCCTATTTTTAGTTTCGTTAAAAAAAGAATAAATCCGTATTAAGAAAATCAAAAAAGGAATGCTTAGTCCGTTGGCTATGCCTTTTTTTGTTCGACTAACCCGCTTTTAGATAGATTTTATGGTCCAATTACGATTCCTAGTACCTTGTATTCCATTTCTATTGAATTCGCTTTGGGGTCAGGCTCAGACATTAACTTCCATGGTTGTTGATTCGGCTACCCAGAAACCCATTCCCTATGTTACGGTTCAACTCAATAACAAAGGGGTCATCACCAATGAGGAGGGCCGGTTTTCGTTTCAATTGAATAAAAGCATAAAGCCCACCGACTCGTTGACGATATCGTGTATCGGATATGCGTCGATAAAAAAACCCTTACAACAGTTCGCCGAGAAAGTCATTGTTTTATCTGCAAAGGCAATTGAATTGAACCCCGTTATCGTCACGAATAAGAATTATACGCCAGAAGAAATAATTGAAATTGTCGAAGAGAATATTACTAAAAATTACAATCTTGGTCTTGCAAAAAAGCGCGTCTTTTTGCGCGAAACATACAGCAGTCAAATACTCAAGGCGGACTATCAGTTAAAGAAATCAACGATAGAAGCGTTTAATAAAGACTTCATTGACAATCTTCTGAATCAAGTACCCAAAAACAATACGGTTTACAATGAAGTGCTGGGAGATCTTTATGGTGGAAGTGATAGTGAAGCCCAAAAACTCGACCTTATAAAAGCCTCGGAACTGTATGACAAGAGTCTGGAGCTTGACTTTGATGTTCTAGAAGAGAAATTCAACACGATTATAAAGGAAAATGTAAAGACCGATTCCTATTTCAAAATCAAATCCGGGCTTTTCGGCACCAAAGTAGATGGAGAACTTTTCGATGCGGATGTAGATTCTACCGATGTTGCTGCCTTGAATAAAAAGCTTGAAGAAGAAAAAAAGAACAAAGAGGAGCGCAAAGCGTTCTTTGCTAAATTCAAAAGGAGAACACTGGGCAACCTTTACGAAAACCTTCCTGTTTTTGAAGACACCGATTACAATGTGCTTTTCAAGCCGGGTCGCTACGAACTAACACTCGAAGACTTTACCTATTTGGGTGAATCAGCCGTATACGTGCTTCGTTTTACACCGAAAAGATCGGAAGAATTCAAAGGGAAACTGTATATCAATTCCGACGATTTCGCTTTAATTCGAATGGATTTCGAAAATGTAAAACCATTACGTGATTTTAGGCTTTTAGGCATTTCCCTAAAGGAATATTTGGCTAAAGGAAGAATTATTTTTACGAAAGGAGAAAATCAAAAATATCATTTGAGTTATTATGATATCACAAAGGGCATCCGTGCCGGGTTCAAAAGACCCTTGAAAATTATTGAACTCAATAAGGTGGTAAAAGGAAGAAATAGGCAAAATGAACTTTCAATGAAAATCGATGCCGCTTTCGGCAATCGAAATAGATATGAGTTGGTCGTATTCGATGAAACCCCCATCAATGATACGCAATACGATTCTTTCAAGGAAAATAATACGGTACTGCCAAAGTATATGCCGAACTACGACCCGGAATTCTGGAAGGGATATACGATTATTGAACCCAATCAAGCCATCAAAGAATTCACCTCAATAGGCGAAGCCGAGGAATAAAGAATAAAGGGTACCTTACATCACAATCGCATCAATTCACTTTGTTGCGATTTTTTTTATGCGATGGTGTAACCTTTTGTAATTTCAAGACTATATAGAAATGAACACCAACTAAAGAAACACTTTTTGGAAAAGTCGACCGACGAAATTTTAATGTCAAAGGTGGCCAATGGAAACTTGGATGTACTCAAGATTCTTTTTGAAAGACATCATAAACATGTGTTCAACTTCTTGCACAAAATGTGTGGAGATCGAATGTTGAGTGAAGATTTGACACAAGAAGTCTTTTACAAATTGATGAAGTATAGAAGCTCTTACAATAATGGAAAGTTTGTTTCGTGGCTATTCACGATTGCGAGAAACAGTTTGAACACCCATTTCAGAAGAGTTACGAATACCTACGACGATTTGGATGGGCTGGATTATAAATGGGTCGCAGAGGAAGAAGAGAAAAAAGACTTTTCAGATTTGCATTTGGCAATCAATCGGTTAGACCCTTCCGATCGGGAATTAGTGATATTAAACCGGTTTCAAGAAATCAAATATGAAGAACTGGCCGAAATTGTGGGAAGTACCCCCGGAGCGGTTAAGACAAAAGTCAGCAGGGCATTAAAAAAATTAAAGACCATTTATTTTCAAAATTCATAAGAATGGATAAGCATCATATTACAGCACTACTACCAGAATATCTGGACAATCTATTGAGCGAAAGGCAGCGGAAAAATGTAGCAGCACATCTTAAAGATTGCAAGGTATGTTCTCAAGAATTGGATGAATTAAAAACGGTCTTTACGGCATTCGAAAGGGAAAAAGAGATGATACCTTCCGATAAGCTAAGAACCGATTTCTTTGAGCAGATCGAACAAGAAAAGCAACATAGCTCAAAAGTGGTTTCGATGAATACCGCATCCATCCATAGAAAAAATAATTGGGCTACAAATTTCTTGAAAATCGCGGCGGGCGTAGCTTTATTAGTTGGGGTTTACTTCTTCGGAAAACAGCAACAAGCGCAACGATCAGGTAAAGAAATCGCACAACTTACCGATGAAACCCATGCTTTCAAACAAACCGCTATGTTATCCTTGATGGGGAACAAATCAGCGAGCAAGCGCATACAAGGCGTGAATTTTATTGCCGAGTTTCCAGAACCGGATGAAGCCATCGTGAGTGCTTTGGCCGATCGCATGTTACATGATGAAAACACGAATGTGCGCAGAACAGCTGTGGAAGTGTTGAGTGAGTTTACAACTTCTGAAACGGTAAAAGATAGTTTTATCAAAGCCTTGAAAACAGAAAAAGACCCCGGAATTCAAATCACGATTATTCAAGTGCTGGGTAAAATGCAAGAAAAGAAAGCAGCTGCAGCAATGCAATATCTTTTGGAGCAAGATGACACCCAACCCTATGTAAAAGAGGAACTCGAGTTGGTATTACCGAATATTATTTAAAACACCTGTACTGAACCTAGTCAAAGCATCAATCTTTAAAATTAAATCAAATGAAAAAAATCAAACAATTGAAAACAATTAAAATAACTTTTTTAGCATTTCTATGTTGCTCGGTGCTAACCGCGCAGGAAGATTACACGCAATCCCTAGACGGAATTGAGTGGGTCAAAGTGTCGTCAAAAGCTGATATTATTGTAAAGACACACAGTGAAAAACAGCTGCGAATCAAGGCCAAAGCCTCAAGCAAAACACCCGAGAGAGCTAAGGGATTAAAACTTGTAGGGGATAGTGGCTCTGATAACACCGATGTAGGCTTCTATGTAGTGAAAGAAGGTAATAATCTCATTGTAAAAAACCTCAGAAAATGGAATAAAGGCAATGCCGAAATTTATTTGCCTGCCAATCAAAATATTTCAGTAACCACGAATGGCACATCTCAGAGCGATATTAGAATATATGGCTTTAAGGGTGAAATAGAAGCGAACGCAAAACTAAATGGGGGCATTAAAATTGAAGACGCCAGCGGGCCGGTCACGGCCAATTCATTGAATGGCGGCATCGATATTTCTTTCACGGATGTAAGCCAAGATTCGCCCATAACCGTCTATTCTACGAATGGCGCACTTGACATCAAATTGCCTGGAAATACGCCAGCAGACCTCGCTTTAGGCTCCGTCAATGGGGAGATTTATACCGATTTCGACCTTGAATTTCCAGAAAAAAATGGATTAAAGTCGATTTCCACACACAAAGTCAAACAAGCCATTAACGGTGGTGGGGTACAACTGCAATTAAAAACCACCAACGGTAATATTTATTTAAGAAAAGACTAATTAAAATCAATAAAACGAACAGTCATGCAAAAAATAGCCATTATCCTGATAGTAGGCTTCATC
>JARFRH010000284.1 GCA_029287355.1 Maribacter sp.
GTTATTTCGGGTCTATCTGCCGATGAGGCGAAGGCGCAATTGATGGAATCTTTGAAGGAAACCGCCAAGTCAGATGCAATGGCATATTTGCAGACGACTATGGAAGAGGCAAAACTTACCGCCCAACAAGAAGCCCGTAAAGTCGTTATCAATACTATTCAGCGAATAGGAACCGAAGAAGCCGTTGAGAACTGTGTATCTGTTTTTAATTTGGAGTCGGATGACGTTAAGGGACGTATCATTGGTAGAGAAGGAAGAAATATTCGCGCACTCGAATCCGCCACTGGAGTAGAAATTATTGTAGATGATACCCCTGATGCGATTATACTTTCTTGTTTTGATTCTGTGCGTAGAGAAGTTGCTAGATTGTCATTGCATAAATTGGTTACGGATGGAAGAATACACCCGGCAAGAATCGAAGAAATCGTAAAAAAGACTGAAAAGCAAATCGAAGCTGAAATTGTAGAAATAGGAAAACGAACCATCATCGATCTGGGTATTCATGGATTGCATCCTGAATTGATAAAGGCGGTAGGGCGAATGAAGTATCGCTCTTCTTACGGACAAAACTTATTGCAACACTCTCGAGAAGTAGCAAAACTTTGCGGAGTTATGGCAGCTGAAATGGGATTAAATGCTAAGGTAGCCAAACGCGCAGGATTGCTTCATGACATTGGTAAAGTTCCGAATACGGAAGCTGAAGTAGAAACACCTCACGCTATTTTGGGCATGCAGTGGGCGGAAAAATATGGTGAAAAAGCCGATGTATGCAATGCAATCGGAGCACATCATGACGAAATTGAAATGAAAACCTTGATTTCACCTATTGTTCAGGTTTGTGATGCCATTAGCGGTGCAAGACCAGGTGCCAGACGACAGGTGATGGATTCTTATATTCAGCGTTTGAAAGATTTGGAAGAAATCGCATTCGGTTTTGGTGGAGTACAAAAAGCCTACGCGATACAAGCGGGTAGAGAACTAAGGGTCATTGTTGAAAGTGAAAAAGTCAGTGATGATAAAGCGGCTGAACTCTCCTTTGAAATATCTCAAAAAATCCAAACGGATATGACCTATCCCGGTCAAGTGAAAGTCACGGTAATACGCGAGACAAGGGCGGTTAATGTAGCCAAATAGAATTTCAAAGTTGTAAGAACACGGCGGAGTTGTATCCTGACCTTTTTATTTGTGCTCCGCTAAGGTTATGTCCACCTAATACCCCAGTGCTTTCGACTCTTCTTCAGTGAGTTTTACCTTTCTCCCTTTTGGCATTTTTTCTTCACGAATACCTGTTTCTTGATATCCAGTGCAAGAGTGTCCATATTCTTCTCAGTGAAGATATCCGTTCTTTTTTTTGTGACGTGGTAGGCGTTACTTTTGAAGGCAGATAAGCGCCCACTTGACTTAACAGCTAAGGAGCAGATTAGGACATACATCAATAGTATTTTCATTCAATTTGCCTTTTATAAGAGGAAACTATTCTAACTGAATTTACCCAATTATGGTTTAACTATTTTACAAAAAACTCACAGGGCACTTTATGTAGCTGTCTTATGTTATGAAATTCTTTGTCTAAATTGGATGTCGTCAGGGAATATAGACATCAAGCTCCAGTTCTTTCTTAAAATAGGGGTCGAAATATTTGAACTTTTTGATTAACCTAAAGTCATTTAAGAAGACTCCATTTTCCTCTAAACATGAAACTACTTCAATGGGTATAGGAAATGCTGAGGGAGTTAAAAAAATAATATCCGAAGGTGCAATGGTCGATTTATCTATTATCGAACACATTTTGCCTATTGCATTATTGTTAAACCATTCCAGTGAATACGGCTTTTTGTTGGCCAATAAAGTCATCCCTCTTTGTGAACTAAATGCAAATACATGGCTCGCCTCAATTTCTTCAAGAAATGTCAACTCCTTCCGAAGATTAAAAGTTGCTTGGTCAACCTTTAAGTTCTTTAAGACATCAATACCTGTCAATTCATTTTGAGAGTGGGTTAATGCTTTTTGTCGATAAGGATGGAACACGGTCGCCGAAATTACCTGAGAAGCAGATAAAATAATCAAAAAAGTTGCTAAGAAGTTTTTGTGCCAATTCTTTTGTGAAGTACCTACTAAATAATAAATCATCATGAATATAAAGACTCCATAAAATAAAACCTGTCCCGAGAGACCATTATTAGTGCCGATCGCGCCAACAAGGGGTAGACCTATAAGTGTAACGAGCAATACATAATCAACTTTCTTGTTGTTGAGCAATTTAGTAAAAAATGCAAAAAGTACCACATAGATGTAGGGAACTAAAATTATGTATTTATAAGCGGTACCGCCTTGCCAATACTGATTTTTATATACCATATGCAGTAAGACGGATATACCAATAATTTTGTAGAGTACTAACAATAAAGCCTTTCTTTTGACACTACCTTTAATAGAAAGTATTTTAACGGATACGAAACCAATGAATAGTATTAGCCCTGGATATTGAATTTTTTTCAAAATCATTTCAGCGTTATTGGTATACCGTTTTAGCAGGTATCCAAGGGAATGCGTTGAATCATAAGAGGCAATTCCAAATGAATCTTGAATATAGGAATGTACGGTCGTTGGTATGGATCCTAGACCATTGCTTATTATTGCGAATATGGTAATTGCTCCTAAGAGGAAGACCACTATTTCCTTAGGCGCAATTTTTGTATGTATTTCTACAAAGGGTTTCTTTTTATAATGTAAGTAAACCGTCAATACTGCGAGAATGGGCAACAGGATTATATTGGTGATTTTAATAAAAAACAACAGTCCAAAAAGTACACCTAGTACCATAGTATAGAGTGCTCTTAAATGGACATTGTGATTCGTTAGGGTCATTATCCAAAAGCCAAGAATCAAACATAGGCTTATCGACGACATTGAATTATACGATAACGCGAGAGGAGCCCATGCGTAACTTAATAACATTCCGCTCAGAAGAATATGAAAGAGTGTTACTTTTTCCCATTTATTATTTTGAAGGAAAGGTTTTTCAAGACTAAAAAAAAGTAACGTTGCGGCCAAAATGGTCAATGCCAAGCGAAGCAACCTGACCTCGGATAAGGATAGATGGAAAAAAGAAAAAAATCTACTATACACCAAGTGAAATGAAGCTGGTGACAAATCAGGAATGCTGTCGCTGTATAAATATCCCATGTAATAGTAGCTTTCATCACTTAAATCTAAACCATAAAAACAAGACCAAGCGATAACCCCAATCACTACAAAATTTACCAGCGTAAGTAGAATTGCGAATATGGGTTTGAAGTTAAAAGCGTTGGTCATCTATTTAATTGGGCTAGGTTTTAACACGGTAAAAATCTTTTACGCATTGTATAACTTCTGACTGCTCCTCTTGACCTAAAGAATAGAATAGAGGAAGCCTTAATATCGAATCGCTAAATCCGTCACAATTCGGTAATCTTCGACCATCATGTTTACTACTATAGAATGGGCTTTTATGCAAGGGCAAATAATGAAAAACCGAGAGAATGCCATTTTCCTTGAACTTACGTATTAAGGCATCCCTTTCCTTTTGGTCAGAACAATTCAAGTAAAACATATGGGCATTGTTAGTAGCGTAGTTTGGAATAGTGGGTAGACCGAACCCGGCCTTTTTCGATAGTGGTGCCAGTGCTTCATAATACCTATTACAGATACGTTTTCTGGTTTCCTGAATTCGTTCCAGATTTTCCAACTGGGCATAAAGAAAAGCTGCTATGATTTCCGATGGTAAAAACGAAGAACCGATATCGATCCATGTATACTTGTCCACTTCCCCTCGAAAAAAAGCTGATCGGTTAGTTCCCTTTTCCCAGATAACTTCCGCACGCTGAATAAATTTCTCATCGTTAATGACCAACATTCCACCTTCCCCGCTAATAATATTTTTGGTTTCATGGAATGAAAATGTCCCCAAATGGCCAATACCTCCTAAGGGCTTTTTATGGTAAAACGAATCGATTGCTTGGGCTGCATCTTCGATAACCAACAATGAGTGGCGCTCGGCAATTTCCATTACCAAATCCATGTCACAAGCAATACCGGCATAATGAACAACCACTATAGCCTTAGTTTTAGAAGTGATTAAACTTTCAAGTTTGGATGCGTCGATGTTGGGATTGTTAGCATAGCTATCGGCAAAAACAATTTTGGCACCCCTTAGAACAAATGCGTTTGCTGAAGAAACGAATGTAAAAGACGGTAGTATGACTTCGTCTCCTGGTTGTATATCTATCAAAATAGCCGTCATTTCCAAAGCGTCGGTGCAAGATGTGGTCAGGAGACATTTTTTGAACCCATATTTTAACTCAAAAAACTTTTGGCATTTTTTGGTGAAATCACCATTTCCGGAAATTTTCCCGGAATTGACAGCCTGTTCAATGTAGCTCGTTTCTTGGCCGGTAAGAAATGGTTTGTTGAACGGTATTCTCATGAAAAGCGGAGTCTGAATTTTTTAATTGGAAAAATAGAAGTGTTGTCATCTTCATAAATGGCTTCCGTTATTTTCAATAGCCCTACGCCACAGACTACAACTGGATAACCTTCTTTAAGGAATAGTGTTTTGCCAACGTCACGGTTAACGATGTTAAGATCTTTTTCAACTTCCACATTGAATATACGCAAGGATCTATCCTTGATTTTAGTCGATGCACCTAAATAGGGAAAACCAACAGCGTCAACAAAACGTTTTATTTCAATTGCACTTAGTCCCCATTGTATTTCATAATCTTTCTCATCGCGCCATAATGAGTAGGTGGCATCCAAATCATTTTGCGGTACACTTTTTAGTTCTCTATTTCCTTTGATATTCTGCACTATAGAAGCGGTCAAGCTCCTGTATAAAGGGGTTATCTTCTTGATGGCTTCATTGATTTTAATAGGATATGTGATGTTTGTTTGTTGTTGCTCAATGATATCACCTTTGTCAAAATCCTTGTTGGCAAAAAACGCAGTAACTCCGATATGGGGTTCCTGTTGAATAAGTTGGTTCACCAAAGGTGCAAAACCCCTGTATTTTGGAAGTAAGGAATCATGCAGTACAATCAATCTCGTTTCAGAGTTTTTACTTGAAATAAGCCAACGCCAAGAAATCGCAATGGCATATTTAGAAATTACTTCGTAATCATCATTTCTTGTAACTGTCCTTACTTTGTACTTCACCGCTAGACTTTTGATCTTTTCCACATAGTCTTGGGCAACACCATCATCTTCGGATACTACGATAAAGTCTATTATATCTGAATTAAATGCTGATAAAATTTCATCTAACACTTCGTATCCTTTTCTAGTCATTAAGAATAAGGTGACTTTATTCATTTAGATTTAGCTTTTCCGTAATAATAAATGTGGGCCTATCCTTGACCTTATCGAAAGTTTTGCCAAGATATGTTCCAATAATACCAAGAATAAATACAATTAAACCCGATAGAAACCAAATTGATATGACCAAACTGGCGTACCCTACAACAACGATATCACCAGCGAAATATTTGTATAAGTAGAATAGGCCGATGCACATGGAAATCAAGGAAATGGCAAATCCTAACCGAATTGTGAGTCGTAACGGTTTGTCTGAAAATGCAATAACATTATCAAATGCCAGACTCAACAGCCTACTCCAAGTATAGGATGACTTTCCATCGCCTCTTGAATTATGTTCTACATCCAGTTTGGCACTAGAAAACCCGACCCATTGTACCATAGTGGGAAAATAGCGAACATAATCCTTCATTTTTAGAACTGACTGAATAACGTTTCGATTGTATATGCCAAAATTGGCTATGGACGGGTCTTGCTTACTGTCGGTTAGGTACCCAAACAGACGGTAGAAAATCTTTGAAGATGTTTTCTTGAAAAAACTATCTTTGCGAACTTTTCTTCTAGCATAAACAATATCATGGCCATCTTTTGTTTTTTCGAATAAGGGCATAATTTCCTCAGGCCGGTCTTGAAGATCGCAGTCCATCACCACCACCCAATCGCCTGTGGCATATTCGAGCCCTGCGGTAATCGCATAATGCTGTCCAAAATTTCTACTCAGCCTAATTCCTTTAACGTTAGGGTCGGTCTCGCAAAGTAACTGTATTTGTTGCCATGAATTATCGGGACTGCCATCTTCAACAAGAATTATCTCAAATTGGCTGAATTGAGGGGCCAATACTTTATTTAATCTCTGTACTAGCTCATTAACGATTGTTTCTGCTAAGTAAACAGGACTTACAACGGATATTTTTGTTGAGTTCATTTAGAAATATGTCTGCTTGATTTATTGAAGTTTATGGTCAATATGCGCAACTTCAATAACTGGCTGGTACCAACCAAATTTGTTTGAATAGAATTTTACTAAAGAGATAAATCTCATCATACATTGAAGTTCGCTAAAGTCGGTCCATATTTTCTATTCTTGTTCGTCGGCAGCTTCTTCCTCATCGCTCTCTTTATGGAGGTTGTTCTCCATAATATTGAGTTTTTTTAATTTTTCTTTCCAAGTGGTTAGGGCCTCTTTGTGATTTTCAACTCTTTTAACCACATCTTTCACCAATGGATTATCTTCTGAAGCGTTGGAGAAAAACTGTAGGTTGGTTTCCAACTGTCGAATTTCGTTCTTGCTATCCTCAATTTTTCGACGAATGAAGGTGCGCTCATTCGATATGGCTCGCTCATTATCTTCTTTGGCGAGCTGTTGAATTTTATTGCCATATTTCAACAGTTCCGATTCTTGTCTACTAACATCGAGCTTTCTAAAAATAGCATCGATAATTTTATTGAATTTTTGATTGATGCTTTTCTTATTGAAGGGTACTCTTCCAGCGGTTTTCCATTCTTCAATAAATTCTTTGATTTTGGCAAGATCTTTTTCCCTATTGTCTGATATCTCAAAGACACGCAACTTCTCCAAACTGGTCTCTTTCTTCTTTAAATTCTCTATTTCTTCTTTTTGTGCCTCGTTCTTTTGGGCATGTAAGCGATCAAAATAGTGGTTACAGGCTGCCTTGAATTCTTTCCAGATTTTGTCTGAATACTTTCTTGGCACATGTCCTATATTTTTCCACTCACTTTGAATACGCTTCATTTCTTGGGTAGCCGATTCCCCTTCCTCGCTATCTTTTAGTGAAACTGCCAAATCCAACAATGCTCTTTTCTTATCGAGGTTTTCTTGTTGGTCTTTTTTGAGATTCTTGTAATAAGCGTTTTTATTTCTATTGAATGCCCGTACCGCATCTTTGAATCGCGCCCAAGTTTTTTCATTCACTTTTTGCGGAACTTTTCCAGCTTTGAAAAATGTATTGCGCAGTTCTTCTATTTGATTGATCTGCTGTTGCAGTAGCTTATGATTGTCAGCCAAATGAGCTGCAATCTCAGTAATCTTAGCAATTATTTCTTGCTTCTTTGCCAGATTATCCTCGTACTTTTTTTCAAGGTCTTTGTAGTGTTCTTGCCGTCTTTGGTGCAAAATTTTGGTAGCATTGCTGAAGCGTTCCCAAATTTCTTCTCGATGCTCTTTGCCGACGGGGCCAATGTCTTCCTTCCAGATTTTATGTAAGGTCTGAAGCTCGCGAAAGGCTTTTCCTAAATCTGGTTCCTTTGTCAATGCTTCGGCCTTTTCGGCTATTTTTTGTTTCTCCTCTAGATTGTGTTTGAAATCGAGATCACGCAGTTCTCTGTTGAGGCTTAGAAAGTCGTAAAAAATTTCGATATGGTGCTGGTAGGTCTTCCAGACATTATTGTAATGTGTTCGCGGTACCGGACCAGCATTCCGCCAACGTTCTTGAACATTTTTGAAACTTTTGTATGTAGTATTTATATCCTCCTCAACATTGACCAATCCCTTGAGTTCTTCAATGATTTCAAGACGATTCGTTAAATTGTCCTTAAGGGATTTTTCAAGATTTTTATAGTATTGATTGCGCTTTTCACGGTATTCACCGTATACCTCATTGAATTGCCTTTTGGTAACGGAATTATATCTGAAATCGATTTCATTTCCACCATTGGCAATAAAATCTTCCTTTTTACCCTCAATGAATTCTTGGAACTTCAAATCGAACTCGTGTTTTATACTATCCACGTGTTTTTTGATAGCCTGTACCTTTTCGTTTCGAACCAACTTCTGTAATTCACCGGTCAAATTCTCGATGGTCATGGCATGGTAATCCAAAAGAGGTATGTGATGCCGGTGGTGGTTATCGGTATCTTCCGCATCTTCGGCATTATTGTCGTCAATTTCTTCTAGAACTTCTTCAGAATCAGGTGATTCTTCTGATTTTGTGTTCTCGGAAGGCTCTTGAACAATAGATTCTTTATTCTCTTGCGCAACCTTGTCAATAACTTCCTCAGAAGCTACGATATTGGTTCCCACTGGTAATTCGACTTCTTTATTCGAATTTAGCTGCTCTTCACTTGCCTCCAAAGCCTCTTTTCCTGTAGTACTTTCTTGTATTTCTTTTTCTTTCTCCTCTAGCATTAACAAAGTATGGTTTACACAAAAGATTGTACTGTAAGATAGTGACAACCTGTCGAAGTTCAAAGATTATGGATTTATTTTTTGAGGTGGTATTTAAGGCATGGTTTTCAACTATTCCAGATTTCCCATGCCTTTTCTGCTTGAAATTCGAGCATTTGCAAACCATTACAAATAGTTGCATCCCGTAATTCCCCTTCTTTCAAGAATGCGGTTTTCTCTGGATTATAAATCAAATCAAAAAGGAGGTGTTTCCGACCTATGTGCTCATATGGGATAGCTGGCTTCTTTTCTATCTCAGGATATGTTCCCAAGGGGGTACTATTGATGACCATCAAGTTTTCATTAAGTATCTCAGCTGTTAAATCAGAGTAGCTCAATTGATTCTTTGATGGGTTTCTTGATACAAAGGAAAAGTCAATACCGAGTTCGTCGAGTACAAAGGCAATCGCTTTAGAAGCGCCACCCGTGCCTAAGACCAGTGCTTTTTTGTGATGTCTTTTCAAATGGCGCTCTAGCGATTTCCGAAAGCCATAGGCGTCGGTATTAAAACCCATCAAACCTTCAGGCGTGAACTTAATGGTGTTCACTGCTCCGATTTTTTCTGCTTGGAAATCAAGCTCGTTTAGATAAGGAATTATCGCTTCTTTATAAGGAATGGTTACATTCAAGCCTTTGATATCGTCATTTTCGCCAATAACCTTCTTGAATTCATCAATTTCCTTTAGGTCGAAGTTCTCGTAAGAGCAGTGCTCCAAACGTAGATTTGAAAATTTCTCTTTAAAATATCCCCTTGAAAAAGAATAGGATATATCACGCCCAACGAGGCCGTATCTAAATTTGTTTTTTTCTAATTTTTCCATACCAATCCAATCCTAATAAAACACTTATTCCCACCAAAACAAAAAACAAGGCCCACCAGGTTTCCGAGGCACCGAAATCAGGAAAAAAACGCTCATAGTTTTCTATTACCGCTTTTCCATTAGAATCCGATAAAACATTTCCGCTGTTATCGGTTTTAAAAATGGTTCTTTTCCATGGCCATACTACGCCCAATGAACCTGTTATAAAACCTAAGATAACCGCCGTAGTGATATGTCGATAGTGTTTTAGGACATAGCTGAGAATATGAGAGAGTGTTACCAGCCCGGCGGCCGAACCAGTTGTGAATACAGCTAATATTTTTAGCGTGTTCAACCGTTCAGCATTATCGACAATACTAAAATCACCCTTGAATATTTCAGCTATAGTATCATAAAGCGCATTAACCGAATCGACCAATAGCAACACATAATTGCCCAATAATATCAAAATAAAAGAGCCTGAAAGTCCTGGCAAGGTCATTCCTGATACGCTTATCATACCGCATAGAAAGATAAATAAAAGATTATCATTCTGGGTTGCGGGACTCAAAAAACTGATGGAGATTCCTATGGCTAACCCCATGATGCCGCCTGGTATCGTGCGTTTGTTCCAATGCTCGAAATCTTTACCTATAAAATATATAGAGCCTAAGATCATTCCAAAAAAGGCCGCCCAAACATAAAGTTCTTTCTGTTCAATAAAGTAGTCCAGTAATTTGGATACACTGAAATAACTAACCAGCATACCGGAGATCAGGAGTGATAAAAAAGTACCGTTGACGTATCGGTAAAAGCTTTTGAATCTTCCCCCAAAAAGGAGTTTGAAGGCCTTGACATTTATTTTTTGAAGGGAATAAATGAACTCCTCATAAAACCCACCTACGAATGCCACGATGCCCCCGGAAACCCCAGGTACTTTGTTTGCAGCACCCATACACAAGCCCTTTATAACCAAAAAAAACTTGTCAGAAAACGACCTTTGTTCATGCATGATTGGGAGTGCCTATTATTTTGAAGCTACTTTTTCAAGTATAAAAATAAGCGAAAAACCGATGATGGCAGCAATTAATGCGGATGTTAACTGCGGATTTCCATCAAAAGTGAACGGCGATATACTTTCTTCGATAGGGATGATTTTTTTTCCAAATTTTAAGGTGCTGATAGTTTGCTTCCAAGGCCAGATTTTATTTAATGACCCAGCAATAAAGCCAGTGAGAACAGCTAATGTGATGTTTTTATGATGGTTGAACAACCATTTCAACAAACGCGCAAAACTCAATAGCCCCACTAGACAACCAAAGGCTACCGTCAACAAGATTTTGAAATCTCTTTCGTCAACAGCTTCGATAACCGTCTTGTACGATCCAAGAAGCACCAAGATGAATGCTCCCGAAATTCCCGGAAGTATCATTGCACAAATCGCTATGGCACCAGACATAAATAAAAAGGGCAGGCTATCAACATTGGCAGAAGGTGGTAGTTTGGTGATGTAATATGCTAAGATTGCACTCGCTATTAATAGTAAGATGGAAACGAGAGTCCATTTTTTAATTTCTTTGGCTACAAAAATGATACTTGCAAGAACAAGTCCGAAAAAGAAAGACCAAATTGCAATGGGATGAAACTCTAGTAGCCATTTTATCAGTCTGGAAAATGAAACGATACTAATAAGCATTCCTGAAAATAGGGCAAGCAAAAAGTTGCCATTCAATTGATTCCAAAAAGCCTTGAATCCCTTTTTTCGCAAAATTTTGAAGGTCGAAAGACTGACATTGTTTATTGAGGTAATAAACTCTTCATATATACCAGCAACAAATGCTATTGTGCCCCCTGAAACTCCAGGAACCAACTCGGCAATACCCATCGCCATACCCTTGAGTGTAATAATAATATAGTGTAGAAAGTTGCGATTTTCCATGGATAAAGCAGCAAAAATAGGCCTTTTATCTCGAAGTCTTTTTGATATCGGAGATTATGTTCAATGCCCATTCCGTTTCCGCGAATTGGGGAAATTCCTCTTCGAAGATGAAGAATTTTTCAATATCCAACTTTAGGGCATCGATTAGTGTAATACGCGCATTTATTGGATCATCGGCTAGAAGTTGATAACCGGCAATTAAGTAAGGGAGCTTGGCATTTTCAGGGTAAAATTCCTTGCCTTGTGTCAAAATTTGAATGGTGGATCCCAAATCGTCATTCTTATAAGTCACTCTTGACCACTTTAACCAAGTGTCCAATTCATAGTTGCCTAAATCAACTGTTTGCTTATAAGCATAATCGGCCTTATGAAAGTCTTTTAGGGCAGTATTGATTTGAGCACATTTTTTCCAATACAATGGGTTTTCCCCGTCAATATTCAGTGCTTTATTGATATAGTACAAGGCCTTTTTTGCATCTCTTTTTAGGTAATAGAAATCGGTAATGGCCAACCAACCTTTATCTAAAAGTGGGTCTTCGTGTACTGTTTGATAATAATAGTACTTGGCCATATCATCATTGTTCAATTTTTCATGACACTTGCCAATTCGCAGATAGGCATGTGATGTAGGATCTTCAATATTGATGGTGGTTTCATAATTTTCTATTGCTTCCTCATATTTGCCCAGCTTCTCCAGAACTTTACCTTTTTCAAAGTAGGCACCGATAAAAGTATCATCCGAGATGATAGCAAAATCAAAAGCGGCCAACGCTTCTTTATACAGCAGTTTTTGAAAATATTGTTTACCTAATTGATGCCATGCCACTTCACAATACGGATTGCGATCTAAATAGTCATTGAGGTAATGAATTGCGCCATCAAAATCCTCTAAAAACTCAAAGCAGTAAATCACATTATACAGCGACGAATAGTCTTGCTCATCAAATGAGACACATTTCATGAAGTTTTCCTTGGCGAGTTTGAAATCATCCATAAAGAGATATTCCATACCCATCAAAGAGTGAATATCAAAGGCATTATCCGATAATAGCAGTGCTTTTTGTAAAAGAACAATGGCTGCCTCGTGATTGTCTTTTTTTGAATAAATATTGGCTCGTTGTATATAGATTTCCTCATTGCTTGGATCTAAAAGTTGCAATTTATCGAGTAACTCTTCTGCCTGATCTAGATTATTCTCGAATACCAATACCTCAACATCGAGCAATTTCAATTCAATAGAATCGGTATGTTGCTGCAAACCTATCTTAATAGCTTTTTTTGCCAAGGCTATTTTTCCGTTGTTCAAGTAGTGGTGAATAATGTCCTCAAAATCCTCAGCATCAAAGAAGTAGACATCATCTGTCTTCAGCATGGATTCGAACTTGGCTATGGGCCTGCTTGGTCTTTCGTTAGATTCTAACGCCATAGGAACTTTTTGGTTAAACTATGGAATTAAAAGTAGTGGTTTGGGACTGCTATAAATTCTTAACTTGTTCTATATTATTAACAAATTAGTTAACAAATTATTGTTCAATACGGTCAAGAACATTTAGGATGATTGCACAACCTTCTGTTATCTCTTCCTTGGAAATGGTTAACGGGGGTGAAATACGTACGGCTTTTGGTTCGAACAATAACCAGAATAAAATCAATTGATTTTTAGCACATTCAAGGACCAATTTAGTAGCGAAGTCAGCTGATTCCACTATCAAAGCGAGCATTAAGCCTTTCCCTCTAATTTCCTTGATTTTGGAGTGTTTCAATAGACTTCTGAATAGTTCTTCTTTTTCTAAAGTGGACGGAATCAGGGTACTTTCCGTCAGCTCTTCTAAGGTTGTAAGGCTTGCAGCAGCAATGACCGGATTGCCGCCAAATGTAGTGATATGACCTAATTTCGGGCTGTACTGCAATTTTGACATGATTTTCTTTGAAGCCGTAAATGCCCCAACAGGAAGACCAGCAGCCATGCCTTTTCCCATGACTAAAATATCAGGGATGCAATTATAATGTTCAAAAGCGAACAGTTTTCCGGTTCTGCCAAAACCAGATTGAATTTCGTCCAAAATCAATAATGAGCCAACTTCGTCACAACGCTGACGGACTTTTTTCAAATAATCGTTTTTCGGAAGAATAAAACCCGCAGCACCTTGTATGGTTTCCAAAACGACAGCAGCCGTTTTTTTTGTAATGCAATCGAGTTCATTTTCTGCATTGAAATGAATGAACGAAATATCAGGCAGCAATGGCCGGAAGACACTCTTGCGCTCTTCATAGCCCATTAAGCTTAGGCTGCCCATTGTATTGCCATGATACCCATGATGTGCTGCGATGATTTCGGTTCTACCAGTGGCTCTTCGTGCAAGTTTTATGGAACCTTCAATGGCCTCGGTACCTGAGTTTACCAAGTAGGTACTTTCCAAGGTAGGGGGAAGGAGGGAAGCCAATAATTTTACAAACGCTACGGCGGGTCGCTGTATATATTCCCCATATACCATAACGTGCATATAGTGATCGATCTGCTCTTTAATTGCACTAACAACTTTAGGGTGACAATGCCCTAGGCTACAAGCGGAAACCCCAGCAACAAAGTCTAGATGTGCTTTTCCTGAAGTATCATAAATATAGCTTCCCTTTGCGTGTGACACTTGCAGCGCTAGTGGATGCGGCGTAGTTTGAGCTTGATATTTTAGAAAATCGGCTTTCATTGCATTTTGGCCGCCTTGACTTTTTGGACCATGGGTCTTTTATTGGGCTTAGGTGCCTCATCATCGGGTATTGGAATGTTATTGACCGGATCTCCAGGATTCTTGGTGCGTTCCTCTTCTTCGGCATCAATATCAATGGGATTATCAATGCCACGAATTACTACAAGTTCAATGTTATTGTCGTCTTCATCAAAAATGTCGTTCTTGGTCAAGATACGCTCATCGCCACGCCAAACAAAGCCTTTCAATTTTCGACTATCGGTTGGTAAATCTTTTTCTGGGAATATGTCACCATCAGGATCTATTTTGAAAGTTAAGTCTTCAACATCATTATTGGCCATGGTAATCCTAATTGCACTGCATATGGTTTTATTGATGCCGATTAATTCTTGGTCATCATTGTACATGTAATAAATGACTTCGGTATTCTTTACAAGATCGATAATCTTAAGCTCGTTTTCTTTAAACTTACCAAACAGATCAACCCCTTTGGCCTGATTATATCCTGTCTTACTGATGCTGTCCAGGGATACTATAAATGCATTCTCCAGTACTTTAAGGGAATCCAATTGCTCGGTTTTAACATTGGAAATAATATGGATACTGTCTCCCGTCATTTGATTTTCTCCATTCCATAGCACGGGATTCCGTACCAATTGAATGAGACCCGTTTTTTCAGTGGAATGAATGGAATCGCATTTTCCACTCATGTCGGTTTTAAAGAACTTGGCATTTCTAAACGCCCTTACAATTCGGTTATTAGGAGGCCCTGTGACCATTAAGGTGTCTCCGTGAACATACAACGAATCTTGTTCGACTAAACTTATGGTAACAGCCCTTTTTGTGGCAAAAACGGAGTCTTTCGCTTTAAATACTTCGGCATAATGTGCTCGTGTAACGGCCTTATTTATAGTATCTGTGACCGTTATGTTGTTTGTGGCCGATGCAAATTCAGTGGCTTTGTCAAAGTAGACGCTGTCACCTTCAATGATTCTATTGTTGTAATCGATTCGTGTATTTTTGATACCATAACCTTGTTCGATTTTGGTCTGGTAAAAACCACGTTCGCAATAAATTTTATAGGTCTGGCCTGTAATAGTTGAAGGTCCATACATATAGGCATTATCCGAAGTGGTATAGTAATCTAATTGCTCGGAATCCAATATATATTGCGGATTGTCGATATGCACGCTATCCAAAAACTGAAACTTTTTAATTTCCATGAAGTAACGCCCAATTTTACTGTTCAAGGTATTGGCCGAATCGATTATGGTACCGGAGTCTTGGTAATAGGCTTCCTGCTTTTCACGGTCAAACCGAAGCGTGTCTGTTGTGAGCGTCATATTGCCCGTTTCAGAAGTCTTACTATCTAAAATAACACTTTCGAAAGCTTTAGCCAGTTTAGTATTGCCATCATAATCGATTTTCCCGCTGGTCATGGTAACGGAATCACCTTGCTTTAAGCGCACGTTTCCAATGGCCCTCAATCTATTTTCCTTTAAATAGTGAATGGCGATGTCACACCACAAATCGGCCCCTTCATGTTCAAATTGCACTTGACGTTCATCTTTGCTGAAAATGGCGGCTCCCGGAAAATTCAACTCATCTTTGGTAAAATTGGCCCCGTGAACAATATTGATTTGTTTTTTTTCGGGAATGGAATCTTGCCCAAAGGAGAATCCGATAACAAAAACGGAGAGTAGAATAGTTGGTAAACTGCGCAACACGATGAATTTTTCCCAAAAATAGGATTTTTTAAAGCAGTCTTCCGACTATTGGCATAGATTTAATACGGGTTATTCACAAAAAAGCCACTCGAAAGTGGCTTAATTTTATCTATGTATGGGCCTGTCTCTTATACACATCTGACGCTGCCGACGAGC
>JARFRH010000016.1 GCA_029287355.1 Maribacter sp.
AAATACTAAATCTTGCGGACACAACCCAATTTTAGTTTTTAGGTGGGCATCTTTTTTAAAGGCGTTAATACTCGAAATATAAAACAAAAACCGAATTGAATCCGTGGTAAAAAATAACAATCATTATTTAGAGGAAGATTCCACTTCACCGGGCGCTCTACAAATGGAGCTAATTGAAGAAATGGCCCATATAGGTAGTTGGTTTTGGGATTTACGTACCGATTACAGAAGTTGGTCCGACGAATTTTATAGAATCTGTGGCCTCCCTCCGGGCGATGAACGTTTGAATGCGGAAACCGTGATGACCTTTATTCATCCTGATGATCGGGAAGCGGCAAATCAGGCAGTTCAGTTCGCTATTAAAAATAATACGGCATATAGCTATGAGAAAAGACTGATACGGCCAGACGGCTCCATAAGATACATTTCCGCCAAAGGCGAGTTAGTGTATGATGCCAAAGGTAAGCCCGTTACTATGTTGGGAACCATACAGGACATTACCGATTTCAAAGACACCAAACGCTTACATCAAATAGTGCAGTTACGTAACAGGGCTTTGGAAGTCGCTGGACATGGAATCATAATTGTTGATGCACTTGCTGAAGATCTTCCTATTATTTATTGCAATCGTGCATTTTCGAAATTAACCGGATACCGAAGAAGTGAAATATTAGGAAAGAACTGTAGATTTCTACAAGAAGAAGACCGAGGTCAAGAAGCTATTACCACTATGGCGAAGGCCATTCAAAAGGGGGAAGCCTGTCATGTCGTTTTACGAAATTATCGCAAAGATGGTTCTTTGTTTTGGAATGAACTGACCATTACCCCATTATATGACGAAGAGCTAAAACTGACACATTTCATTGGCGTTCAAAATGACGTAACGGAAATTCATCAAACGAAAAAGCAGCTCGAGGATTATGCCGATAAACTAGAAGAGAAAGTAAAAGAACGCACCAAGGAAATTGAATCGACGGTACAAAAACTCGTCGAGACTAACCTCAGCCTTGAAGATCAGATTCAAGAGACGATACTAGCCGAAAATAGGTCACAACGCAGTCAAGACCTTTTCGCGGCCATTGCTAAAAATTTCCCTAAGGGACTCATAGTTGTATTCAATGCTGATTTTGAGTTGGTCTTTATGGAAGGGGAAGAACTGAAACGGTTCAACTTGAAAAAAATTGATTTTGAAGGAAAACATGTTGATGACATCCTGATTTTTTCCGATCAACAAGTTGAAGGTATTAAAGAAGATATCATAAAAACAATCAAAGGTAAAAGTCTTTCTTTTGAAGTTGAGTTTAAAGACAACAATTACGCCGTTAATTCGACACCCCTAACGTCTGATAGCAAAAATAACGCGCGGGCTTTATTTGTCTATTACAATATTACCGAGCAAAAAAAGGTGCAGGAAAAATTGGCCAAGGCTTTAAAAGTGGAACAGGAGGTCAATGAGCTAAAATCCCGCTTTATTTCTATGGCCTCGCACGAGTTCCGTACACCACTAAGCGCTATTCTTTCTTCGGCTATTTTGATTGGAAAACAGAACGAACCTGGCAAGGAAGAACGCCGTGAAAAGCATGTAGCACGTATTCGTGACCATGTAAAACAGCTGGTCGTAATCCTCAACGATTTTCTGTCGTTGAGTAAATTGGAAGAAGGCAAGGTACAAGTCAAACCGCAACATTTTGAATTGATTCAGTTCTGCAAAATATTGGTAGACGAAATGGCAGCGACCAAAAAAAAAGGGCAGACCATTCAGTTGAAACATAAAGAACTGAAATTACCGGTATTTCTCGATCCAAAATTGTTAAGCCATATTTTGATCAATCTCATGTCAAACGCTCTGAAATATTCCGAAGAAGGCAAAGAAGTTGTATTGGAGCTTCGAAAAACTGGAGCGATGTTGCTATTTAGTATTACAGATACCGGTATCGGGATTCCAGAACATGAACAAAAAAATCTTTTCCAGCGGTTTTTTAGAGCCGAAAACGTTACGAACATACAAGGTACGGGCCTTGGGCTGCATATCGTAAAGCAATATACCGAGCTGATGGCTGGTTCAGTCATTTTTACAAGTAAAGTAGGTAAGGGAAGCACCTTTACCTTAGAACTCCCTATAAATCTAGAACATCATGAAGAAAATTTTAGTCATAGAAGACAATAAGCATGTACGAGAAAATACAGCAGAACTTCTTGCATTGGCCGGCTATGCCGTTGTTACTGCTGAAAACGGTAAAATGGGCGTAGAAAAAGCCAAAGAATTCGCGCCAGATCTTGTAATATGTGATATCATGATGCCCCAAATGGACGGGTATGATGTATTGCGCACTTTGGCGCAGGATAGTACGACTTCTAGCACACCATTTATTTTTCTTACGGCAAAGACCGATAGGGCCGATATGCGTATGGGCATGAACCTTGGTGCAGATGATTACCTGACCAAGCCCTTTGAAGAAAAGGAGCTGTTGGATGCTATTTTCTGCCGCTTGAATAAAACCGATTTCCTAAAAAAGGAAATCGCCAAAAACCTAGAAGGGGTCAATACTTTTTTGGAGGAAGCATCACAATACATGGACCTAGAAAGCCTGTCTCGAGATCATGTCCTAAAGGAATACGATAAAAAGGATATTGTTTTTTGGGAAGGTGAAAATGCCCATTCGCTCTACTTTATTGAAAGCGGTATGGTGAAAACTTACAAAAGTACCGAGGACGGAAAAGAATTGGTTACGGGCATTCATAGTGCCGGTTCTTTTATAGGGCAACTATCTTTGTTGAACGCCGCTGGAATGTATGCAGAGAATGCGATTGTTATGGAGCATGCCGAGCTATCGGCCATTCCCAAAAGTGATTTTGTCAAACTGCTTTATAGTAATCCCATGGTCTCACAAAAGTTCATAAACATGATATCGAATAACTTGATCGATGTACAAACGCAATTGGTGGATATGGCCTTTGCATCGGTACGTCAGCGTGCTGCCAAAGCTCTTTTGCAGTTATATGATAAGGGCATCATAAAAGACCGCGTAAATGAAGGACTTGACATTCCTCGAGAAGATTTTGCCGGGATGATCGGCACAGCCACCGAAACCGCCATCCGCACCCTTTCCGATTTTAAAGAGGAAGGCTTAATTACAACTGATAGCGGAAGAAGGGTTGTGCTATTGGATAAGGAAGAATTGCAATTAGTAGCAGATTTCAGGTAGTCGCTACTCTTGGATTTGTTTTTGGTATTTTTTACGTAAGATGCCCAACACTTTTTCTATTACTATGGTAACGAGCATATTTTTCAAAATTCCTTTTTGGGTAAATGTCTTTCCGATCCCTTGTAGCAATTTACTGGGAACCAAATCTACCTTGGCGCGATGGAAATGTAGTTTCAAGCTTTCCTGATCGATTTCGCGTTGCAGTTTTAACACTTTTAAATGTCTGTCTATTTCCTCAAAAGACGTGTATTCCTTCGTCATGATCAGTCAAAATAATATTTGGAGAATTTCTTAAGTATCGGAGCGTTCAATCGTTCCCTAAAAATATAAAGCAAAATACCAACGAGCGCATAAAAGCTACCGATGATGATAAAACCGACAACATAGCTGTCCAGCGCTTCGGACAAGGCCAAACTGGCCGCAAAAGAAAGGAACAATAGCGCAAAAACCAATCCGATACCTATCAATAAAACCTGTGAGATGCCCGTAACATAGTGCATCACGACTTTAAAAACTTTAAGTTTCAGGTATTCGTCGCTATTTTCCATATAAGACCTCATATCGGCTTCAGCCCCTATGAGGTCTTGTTTGAATTCTTCAAAAGCCATATTAGCTATTTTTGCAGTTGGGCGTTTTTCTTTTTAAGGTCTTCCAGTTTTTGCTCCAGTTTTTCAATGATATCATCGGCCTTAAAGCTCATGGTAGAAATAGCCTCATCCAATTTTCGGTCGAATACATCTTTTTTCTCGTTCGCGGATTTCGTAAGTTCCTCTTTGGCATGGGAAATCCGTTCAGAGAGATCGTGACTTGTATCTTCAACTTTTCGTTTGATTCTATGCCGGGTTTCCACTCCCTTGTCCGGTGCATAGAGTATTCCTATTCCGGCACCAATTGCGGCTCCTGTTAAAAGTGCCAACATTACATTCCCGCTATCGTTTGTCATGATATTGATTTTTAAGTTATTAAATCATTTTTAATTTCAATTCAAAAATAATGCGACCAAAAGCTTTTAGAAATGATTTAAATCATGTGCTAGAAGCCAAGTGCTTTTTATTTTTGTTTTATAGGGATGAGCTAACCTATAGTATTTTACAAACATTCCTAATGATGGGTTCAAAGATTATAAAACGGCGAAAGAAGTGTTTTTTCTTAAAAAATTACCACCACTTGTGGCAACTTGAAAAAGCGATTCAAGCCATACAAGAGTATGACGCAACACAGTTACAATTATCCGTGCTGGGTAAATTGGGTGACGACTGCATTGCCAACGATAAACAGCTCAAAACAGCTAAAAAAGACCTCAAGGAATATTGGAAGGGTTCTTTGGGAAGCGCCTCCGATTTCGGACTTTTCTGCAATCCTGAAATCGGTACGCTTTTCATCGCGGGATACTTGGCATCGCAGTTTCTTCATGATATCAGCGGTAAGACCTTAGGTGAAATGACCTCGGGACCCTATGGAATCTTAAGAGGAATAGGGATAGCGGAAAAGGATTCCTTTACTTTTCTAAAAGCGTTGAACGAACACGCTTTTCTGCTTATCCTACGTGGTTACGATGATGAGCTGGATAGGGTGGAAGCGCGACTTGAAAGCCTCGAGGAATAATTCCATATAGCTCCTTCGGGCTAAGACCATTATCCATTTTGAATGGAAATTGCCTAACTTTTTCTTTCAACTGCCATTTTCGCATCACGAAAAAAGTAGTGTTGCTGATCTATATCATTTGGTACAACTGTACAACTTTGCATTTTTGAATTATCCTAAATCCATAGCGATGGAAGACACGATTTATTACAACCGAAAGCAGCCAGAATTTCAGGTATTCGTTGCAGCTTTCTTTACAGATTTGGAACGGTTGAAAAAAGAGGAAGATATCACATCTTTGAATGCCTTGGTTTTGAAAATTATACCCGAAATGAAATGGTATTGTCCAAATTACCTTCATCAATGTGTAAAGTTTTTGAACTTCTTACCAAACATCAATTTGGTTTGGAGGAAATCGCAAAAATATGCGAACATTAAGTCCGAAAAGCAGAAACGCTTACAGAGACTGTCTAAAAAAGCCTAAGGCCAGTTTTATAAATCGATATACACCATTGTTTGAAGAACAAAAACAGGCATTATGAAAATGAAAATTTCGAATCCTAAAACAGTGTTGCTTGGAGCAGGACTGGATGTGTTGCATTTTGAAAGTATGGAATGGCTAGATACTATTGCCTTTTGGAAAGATGAAACTAGATTCTTTAACGATTTGCTGACCAAAAAGGAGACCAAGGTATCGGAATATGGAAAAATGCTCCAAAATTTGGACAATATCCATGAAAATCTATATGATTATTTGTCAGATGATATTATGTCTGTCTCTTATACACATATGACGCTGCCGACGATACAACTCTAGTGTAGATATCGTTGGTC
>JARFRH010000129.1 GCA_029287355.1 Maribacter sp.
TTATGTTTTCGACCATATTCCAGAGGCTGGTGGAGCCGGATCATCCGGATCTGCCATGGTTTATCATCCAGCAAAACCTGTTTATTTTGATGCCGATAAATATTCTGTGACATCGATAGGCAAGTTTTTACTGATATTGGGGAGTAGTTCAGTGGAAGAACATCGGCCTTTGGAGCCGAGTGTCGCAGGTTCGACTCCTCCCCCCCAGTTTCCTAATTCAAACACTGAATCAAGTATCTGCCGTGATAAGGAACAATGCGAAATTAAATTATCATGCCAAAAGAAATTCTCATAATAGACGATGAGCCGGGCATTGTGGTGCCGGTACAGTTTTTGATGGAGCAGCAGGGCTACCATGTCATGACAGCAAACAGGGGTGAAGATGCCCTGGATCTGATTTACCATTACAAACCGGATCTCGTGTTGTTGGACATCATGCTTCCCGGAATTGACGGATATGAGGTTTGCGAAATTGTGCGTTTGAATCCGGATTATCGGGATGTCAAAATAGTCTTTTTTACTGCCAAAGGCCGTGAAACGGAAATCGCCAAAGGTCTGGCACTTGGTGCGGACGCTTATATAACCAAGCCTTACTCGAATGCCGATCTCCTCGCCAAGGTCAAAGAGCTTTTGGAAACCACCTATGAAGAAGCTGGGGAAAAAATCTGAAAGGCTGCAATACTTAAACATGACATCTTAACCATATAGTGTCTTAAAATTATATTGACTAAGACCCATCGATTTGGTTATAAATGAGAAGAAATTATTTCTTATTCTCCTTTCCCAACTGATCTGAAGCGATTTTCCATTTCCAGAACCGAATCCTATTTCTCATCCGATTTCAACGATCCTCCAAATAATCAACATACTGAGTTCCTCTAATTGAAGCCATTAAAAAGGGAGGTGCCATTATGACAGAAGAGGGTTTTAAACGTAAACTCATAAGCATCGATATAGGCACTTGGATAATTTGTCTGGTAATATGTGCGGGGATTTATTTTAATTGTGGTCTGACACTTGCGGATTCGGGGTCCACGACAACCGGAAATTTTTTTAATGGGCATCTTTGGGAGCTATTAAACGATTCTCAGAAAATAATTCATATTACTGGTATTGAGGAAGGCCTGTTACTGTTTCTTTCACAAATAAAAGAAGATCTACAGATGCCCCCGGAATTAATGGATGCTATGAAAAAATCAGGTTTTTTTGACCGTAGAAGATTGCTATTTAGTTACCAGGGCCCAAGCAATATTGCCGCTCGAATAGACATCTTTTATCGAGATCCAGCTAACCTTATAATCCCAATTGCAGAAGCATATCAACATGTCACCATGAATTATAACTTTGCGACTCCTGAAGATTTAGCCAACAATCTATCGAATTTAAGACAGAAATATCAGTAAGATTGTCATTGGCATATCTGAGACGAAAGTAATGGTATCCAACCTATAATAGCATCGTTCAGTGACGACGGTTTATCGAGGCTCAAGCCAATATATATTCTTTACAAGAAAAAGGAGGAGTAAAAATGACGTTATCTAATGAGACCAAGGCTGAAATGGCGGCATACCATTCGGGCCCGTTTGAAGATCTGACAATACAGGAGGCTTTGACAATCATCGCCGTCTACGCTGCGCAAATGGATCCTAAAAAATGCGAAGATGATGTTAAACGAATCGTAGCCACCGCCGAACGCTTTCCGGAGTTTGTCGCAAAGAAAGAAAGCATATTTTCCTTTGTAAATAAATTTATAAACTCGATGCAAACGATCGACTCACAGAAAGCAGTGGAGATTGCAGCCAATGGATTAACTACGGAGCTGCGCAAAACAGCCTTTAAACTAGCAGCTGAGGTTGCGTTGCCGGATAAAGTATTAACCGATAAAAAAAAGTCGGTTCTTGACAGCCTCGAAACCAAGCTGTCGATTAGCAGCGAATTTGCCCAAAAAACGATTGAAAAGTTTATCGCATGAAAGGGATTGATAGAAATCCAAAATACTCTAAGATTAGGAGTTATATGCTGGCGATATCTTCAAAGTATATGACAAAATCGAGCTGCTAAAGATTACATATACTGTAAACTCATCGTTTCCTGCCTGTACATTTTATATCTCAAAATCCAGATATATACTGCGTATAAAATTCAAAAGGGCTATGAGAAAATTTTACGATTAATCGCGAAGATAGGCGGACAGATTTTAGTTTAGCTGAACAAATACATAAAAGAATCAAAATATTGGAAAGATTAGACTAAGGCACGAAATCTCTACTTTCACCAGAATGTAGATTTGCCAGGGGAAATCCACAAAGGCCGGGAGTTTTAGATTTGTTTAGAAAACCCAAAACACCATGGTTCAATTTATTGATGGGTTTGAAAGTGCAATCTAAACACCGCAATAAAAAACGCTCGGTTGAGATGTTTGCGAAATTTATTATGTTTAAAAAATGATTGAATATGAATTCCAAACCGGATAAAGAATGATGCAGGAGGCATGATATCGCTTTTCTATCTGAAAT
>JARFRH010000143.1 GCA_029287355.1 Maribacter sp.
GAAATGCTCGTGTAGATATCGATATCACCAAAGACCTTTCTTTGATGTTGCGCACGGGTATCGACTATTTTGGAGAATTGAGAACAAGTAGACGTGCCTATAGTACGCAACGTTTTGCCCGAGGTCAATATCGTGAGGATGATATTTTCTTTAAAGAACAAAACACCGATTTTCTTTTATCCTATACTAAAAAAGCCAATCAAGACTTTAGTATAGGGGCATCCATAGGAGGAAATATTCGTGAAGAGGAAAATCGATACAAACGAATTAGTGCGAACTCCCTTTCCATTCCCGGTATATACAATTTTGCCAATGCGGCAGAACCGCTGTCAAAGACGCAGTTCAATGATAGACGAAAAATCAATTCGCTCTATGCTTTTGCCAATATTTCCTATAAGGATTATTTGTTCTTGGATGTTACCGGTAGAAATGACTGGTCAAGTACTTTACCATCGGATAACAATTCGTATTTCTATCCATCGGTTGGTGTGAGTACCATACTTTCTGACATCTTCAAGTTTCCGCAGTCCACATTTCTAAAGCTACGAGGTGGTTGGGCGCGAGTGGGTAATGATACCGATCCGTATGCTTTACGGAATACCTTTTCTTTCAACGAGCCTTTTGGTAATTTTCAAAGAGTAAGTGCTTCCGAGATTCTAAGAAACGAAGAATTGCTTCCTGAACAGGCGAATTCCATTGAAATCGGAGCTGATTTCCGTTTGTTCAATAATCGTTTGGGATTGGATGTCACTTGGTATGACGCCACCACTAAGAACCAGATTTTGACTCTTCCCGTGGCAAATACCTCTGGATTTAATTCTAGGATTATCAATGCAGGAGAAATTCAGAATACTGGTATTGAGGTCGTTCTAAATGCAACTCCCGTAAAAACAGATAATTTCCGATGGGATGCTACGGCGAACTTCACAAGAGCAAGAGGAAAAGTAAAATCCCTTACTGATGGTTTGGATACTTATGAAATGTCGAATAACTATTTGAGTGTTCAGGCAAAAGTGGGAGGTCGAATGGGTGATGTTTACGGTACGGGATTGGTTACCGTTGACGAGCCGAACAGTGATTTTTTTGGACAAGTGGTGCATAACGAGGATGGTTTTTCTTTGCGCGATCCGAATTTAAAATTGTTGGGGAATTACAATCCTGATTTCACCTTGGGCTTGCAGAATACGTTCAGTTATAAAGGATTCAACCTAGGAGTACTCTTCGATTGGAGACAAGGTGGAGTCATTATGTCAAGAACAGTATTGATTGGGGGTACTTCGGGCCTCATGGATTTTACCGCCGTAGGAAGGGAAGAGGGTATTATTTCGGAAGGTGTAATTCAAAATGCCGACGGCAGCTATCGACCTAATGATGTGCGCTTAAGTGGTCGTGATTACTACTGGTGGCGTTACAATCGTAGTAACGAAGAAATAGGCATGTTCGATGCCTCTTTTCTGAAACTCCGTGAGGTAAAAATAGGATACAATATTCCCAAGAAATTCCTAGGCAACAGTTTTATCCAATCAATGAGTCTTTCCTTGGTGGGTAGAAATCTGGCGCTTTGGACCGAGAATCCACATTTTGACCCGGAAACGATTTCCTTCAATGGAGGAACTATCGTTCCGGGTGTAGAAGATATGGCATTACCAAGCTCACGTAGCTACGGCTTCAACCTAAACATAACGTTTTAATATCTAGATAAAATGAAAAAATATAATATAGTTCATGTCGTTTTGCTCACCTTCTTGATTTTGGCGGGCTGTACAGAGGATTTTGAAGAAATCAACGCTAACCCCAATCAACCCGAAAATGTAAGTGCGGATCTCCTTCTTTCCACCGTGATATCTACATTGGCAACAACAACCGTTGATGCCGGAGGTTGGGACAGAGGTAATATCGTGGCACAATTGACCGCAAAAATCAATTTTACCGGTTTTGACCGTTACAATTGGGGTTCAGAATCAGGTTTATGGAACACGTATTACGGTATTCTCCCTGAGATAGAATTGATATTGGAAAGTGCCCTTGCCGAAGAGACAAAAAATACGTCTTATGAAGGCATGGCCTTGGTCATGCGAGCTTACGTTTTTGCCAACCTGACCGATAACTGGGGCAACGTTCCTTATTCAGAAGCCATTACCGCGATAGACGGAAACTTCACTCCTGCCTACGATGAACAAGAAGCAATTTATGCCGGAATATTGGAGGACTTGAGAAGGGCAGAAACACAGTTGGCCCTAAATCAGTCTATTATTGGGGGAGATATTCTCTATGGAGGAGATACTACCAAATGGATAAAATTTGCCAATTCTTTACGTCTTCGGTACCTGATGCGAACTTCGAACCGAAATGATGTTGGCGCAGAGGTACAAGCCATTTTGGATTCCGGAAACTTCATCGCGACCAATGCAGATAATGCGGTAATGGAATATCCTGCCACTACACAAATCGATTCATGGCCTATCAGCACAGGCCGTATAGGGGGCTTTGACGAACACCGTATGAGCGAGACCAGCGAAGCGGTACTTAAAGGTTTTAACGACAATCGTTTGGCAAAATGGTTTCAACCTACCGATAATCCTGAAGATGACCCGAATCTCTTCGAGGGCCTTACCAATGGGTTGAGTGAAGACAATGCGTCTACCTTTAACGGTGGTGCCAATAATGTATCGCGTATCAATCAGGCATTTTTCTATGATTCACCTAATGCCGTAAAGGCTGCTATCATTCAGACCGCAGAGGTACACTTCCTATTCGCCGAGGCTGCACAGCGTGGTTTGATTACCGCGGATGCCGAAACACTTTACAACGATGGTATTCGGCTTTCGTTCGAATACTGGCAAGTAGAGCAGGATTTCGTCACCTACACTGCCCAAGCCGGAGTAGCCTATGATAGTCAATTGGAAACTATTATAACCCAAAAATGGTTGGCATCTTTCCTTGTTGGGTTGGAAGGTTGGTATGATTTTCGTAGAACCGGATTTCCTTCGGTTATTGTTCCCGGACCTGATAATGTGAACGGTGATGCGGTTCCGGTTAGGTTCCTATATCCTGATTCCGAGCAAACCTTGAACGGAGAGAATTACCAAGCCGCGGTTTCCGCTTTTGGTGTTGATGATATCAATACCAAAGGCTGGTGGGAGAATTAGGACTGTGAATACATTATTCATTATTTTAATGAGATGGAATTAAAAGGAATAAAATATGTTAAATAGTAAAATAACACTGGTAATTATAATCTTTACGGGATTTTTTCTCACTGCCCAAGAACAAAATCCTAAGGTAATCTTGATTACTTTGGATGGACTCCGTTGGCAAGAACTTTTTTCAGGTGCAGATCCACTTTTGGTCGCCCACGCAAAATATGTAAACGATACCATCGATTTAAAAGAACGCTTCTGGAAAGAAACGCCCCAAGAACGGCGGGAAGTTTTGATGCCGTTTATATGGAAAGAAGTCACTAAAATGGGACAAATACATGGAAATCGCAACTTAGGAAGTAAAGTTGATTTGACCAACAAAATGTGGTTTTCTTATCCGGGCTACAATGAAATCCTCTCTGGGAAAGCGGATGATACGCGAATAAACAGCAATGATAAAATTCCCAACCCGAATACGACCATTTTGGAAGTCGCGAACAACGACCCGAGGTATAGAGATAAAGTGGCGGCTTTCGGTAGTTGGGATGTTTTTCCCTATATCGTAAACGAAGAACGTTCGGGAGTTCCCGTAAATGCAGGCTTTGAATTGGCCAAAGGAAATGATTTAACTGAGCGTGAAAAGTTCTTAAACGAGTTACAGCCCAGAGTTCCTAGTCCATGGGGTACGGTTCGCTTGGATGCCTTTACCCATCATTTTGCGTTAGAGCATATAAAAAAAACGCATCCTGAACTGGTCTATATCGCATACGGCGAAACGGATGACTTTGCGCATGATGGCGATTATGAGGCCTATTTGAAAGCTGCCCATAATACCGATGCCCTGATCAAGGAGATTTGGGATTTCACCCAAAATGACCCTTTCTATAAAGATAACACACTTTTTATAGTCTCCACTGATCACGGTCGGGGAACAAAGCCTTTGGAAAGCTGGAAAAGTCACGGTGATAAAGTTCCCGATGCCGGAGGGGTTTGGATACTAATTTTCGGAAAAGACGTTGCCGCAAATGGCGAAGTCAACCAAAATGAACAATTGTACAGTAACCAGATCGCACCGACAATAGCCACTGCTCTGGGCCTAAAAATGATATCTGAATCTAGCAAACAAAAGGGTTTGGAAATTTCAAAAAAATAGTTGTGGTTTAGATAATCTAAACTTCAAGTTCAGTTAACCTCTATTGAATTCAAATCCCCGAATTTTGAAGTGATTATTTGAGTTAGTTTGGTTTAAGTTAGTTGTGAAAACCGGTGTGGAGACATCGGTTTTTTTCGTTTGAAAAGTTTGGGCGGGTTTTTTGTGAAAGAGTCGTTCGGGAAAGAGGGGAACGGGGCTTAACAAAAACGAAACAACCCACTTCCAACCTTAATCGACAGATAATATTCCGCTAACACAAAGGGCACGCTGCCTTTGTAGCTTTCGAAAACGATATAATCCAACTTGTTATGAAATGAGCCATAACAACTCTTGATACCAACCGAGATGGTTATTGGCGAATTACATCTGACCGATTAAAAACAATAAAAATAAACAGATGAAAAGAGATGTAACTTCTAGAAGGGCTTTTTTGGCCAAATCGATTATTGCCACCGGCGGCGTTATCCTATCCTCCCAATTAGTGGCGTGTGAAAGGCTTGATGATTTTTTGGGTGGTGGACAAGAAGAAAAGGTGCCTAGGTTCTTACATGGTGTAGGAAGTTTTGATCCCACCGCAAACGCCGTTATCATTTGGACACGCTTTACGCCGACCGAAGACGAAGTGGGCAAAATGATTCCTATTAAATGGCAGATTGCAACCGATGCTTCTTTTGGGAATATCGTTAAGGAGGGTATTAGCGAATGTAGCATGGTCAATGATTTTACTGTTGTTGAAGACGTAACCGGACTATCATCCAACGGTACTTTTTACTATCGATTTAAGCAGGAAGATTTGAAAGTGACCTCCGTCGTTGGTGAGACCATAACATTGCCAAATGCAGGAACTTCACTTTCCAGCTTGAAGTTGGCCGTATGTTCGTGCAGCAATTTTCCCGCTGGCGCGTTTAACGTTTACGATGCTATTGCAAATAGTGATGCCGATGTGGTCTTGCATTTAGGAGATTACATTTATGAATACGGAGAAGGTGAGTATGGCACCAATGAAAATACAGCTGTACTTAACAGAGTGCATGACCCCAAGACCGAAATTTTGAGCTTGGAAGATTACCGTTTGCGGTATCGCCAATACCGCACCGACGAAAGTCTGCAATTGGCACATCAAAAGAAACCCTTTATCGTGGTCTGGGACGACCATGAAATTACGAACGACGCCTACAAAGTTGGTGCGGAAAACCATGACGATAGCGAGGGCTCTTACGAAGAAAGAAAACAAAGGGCGATTCAGGTGCATGGCGAATATCTTCCCATTCGTACCGACAACGGAGCGATTATCTACCGTAATTTTGAGTTTGGTAATTTGGTCAATTTGGTCATGCTTGACACAAGGATTATTGGACGTGACAAACAACTTAGCTTTGGTGACTACTTTAAGGCAGATGGAAGCTTCGATTTTGCAACTTTTGCCGCCGTGTTACAAGATCCAAGTAGAAACCTGATGGGCCCCGAACAACTTGCTTGGACTTCTGGAGCAATTGGGGGAAGCAGCAGTACATGGCAGGTAATCGGTCAACAGGTGCTCATGGCGAAAATGTTTGTACCTGCGGAGCTATTGATTGGTATTGGTGCTGTTGCTTCTGGCAATGCTACTCCAGAAGTTTTTCAACAATTGTTGCAAACCATAACCGAACTATCTACGCTAAAGGCAAGAGCCTTGCAAAATGATCCGACATTGACTCCGGAAGAACTGGCACGCATAAATACTGTTATACCCTATAACCTTGATGCTTGGGATGGTTACCCTGTTGAACGGGAAAAACTTTTCGCATTATTAAAGGGCAAAAACACCGTTGTCCTCGCCGGAGACACCCACAATGCTTGGAACAGTGATTTAAAAGATGCCTCTGGAACTAAGGTCGGCGAGGAATTCGCCTGCTCTTCGGTAACCTCACCTGGTTTCGAGGGACTTTTTGGAAACGACCCGGTGACCATTTCGGGAATAGAGCAAGCATTTCCGTTGCTAATCGACGACCTCAAGTATTTTGATGCCTCTCGGCGCGGTTTTGTTCTGGCCGAGTTTACCCAAGGTTCGGCGACCGCGAACTACCGATTTGTTGACACCATTGCCTCGACGCAGTATCAGAAAATAGTGGGTAAATCCGTCACATTCAATGGCTAAGACATTGAAAATCAGCATTAGGGTTTTTTTAAGTTATCTTCACGTTCACTTAACCTGAAAGCGAAAAAAATAAAGGATTTTTACACCTAGTTTGAGTTTGAGTTAGTTTTGAATTAGTCTATGAAAACCGGTGCCGTCCTCGACACCGGTTTTTTAGTGAATTGCTAATGAAGATGACAGTCTATTTATCGTAAAAAATAGAACGCAGATATACTCTGGTAAAATCATACAGAATCTGCGTCATCTGCGTGCCATCCCTTGGGAAATTACAATTTAACAATCCCTAGGAAAATGTTTCTTTAGAGAATAATCGGTCAAATAGGATATAAAATGGTGAGAATGAAAAAACACTTTTTTCTTTTTTTTGTAATCATTACAAACTTTACAGTCGCCCAAACCAATCCCGATTATAGGATACACTCCCACAACGATTATTATCAAAACGCACCTTTTTGGAAAGCGTTTTCGACCGGGGCAAGTTCTGTTGAGGCCGATGTTTTTTTGGTGGATAATTCGTTATATGTTGCTCATTCAAAACAGGAGATAGATTCCGCGCGTACTTTTGAAAAATTGTATCTGGAACCGATGCAAAAATTGACGGAAATCGGACTCGAAAAACCAAAAAACCTGCAACTGCTTATTGATATCAAATCAGAACGGTATGCAACTCTTGATGCAATCGTCGAAAACTTGGATAAATATCCGGAACTTATAAATAATAATGCCTTTTCGTTCGTGATTTCCGGCAATCGACCAAAACCTTCGGAATACCTAAAGTATCCTGATTTTATCTTTTTCGATTATCAAAGTTTGGATGCGGTATCCGATTCTTCAATCCTTAAGAGAATAGCGTTGGTCAGTTTAAGTTTTAGAAACTTTTCCGAATGGAACGGAAAGGGGAGATTGACCGCCAAAGATTTAGAAAAGGTAACAACGACCATCAAAAGAGCAAAAAGTTTGGGCAAACCCTTCCGATTTTGGGCAACACCAGACTCGAAAACGGCATGGAAAGTTTTCGTTCATTTGGGAGTGGATTTCATCAATACGGACAAACCTTTCGAATGCGCTCAATATCTAAATACATTGGCGACAAGGGAATATACCAACATAGCTTTTTCAGAAGTCTACCGACCCACGTTTGCATCTGACGGGCAACAGAAGAAAGCAAAAAATATCATTCTATTGATTGGTGACGGTAACGGACTTGCCCATATTTCGGCCACCGCCTTAGCCAATAAAGGGGAATTGTCATTGACCCAATTAAGAAATATCGGTTTCCTAAAAACTCAATCGAGTGATGATTTTACCACGGATTCTGCAGGTGGAGCGACGGCTATTGCGACAGGCAAGAAAGTCCCGAATCGGGCCATTGGTGTAGACGCGAATGGAAATTCCCTTAAAAACATAACCGAAATACTTGCTGAAAAAGGTTTTGTATCCGGCATAATTACAACGGATGAAATTACGGGAGCGACACCTTCTTCCTTTTACGCCCATCAAAAAGACCGTGGTATGATCGAGGAAATCAAAAACGATTTTTTAAGAAGTAAACTTTCCATTTTTGTGAGTGCCGCTGGAAATTCCGAAGAAAAAAATAATATCGGCGACTTTGGAGTAGTAGGTTCATTGGATGAAATAAGCGAAAATAAAAAAGACAAAATCGGATTTCTTTTTACTAAGGATGAACAAACCGCAACATTTTCAAAGGCGGTCAAAAACGTATTGACATTCCTAAAGAACAAAAACAAACCATTCTGTTTGATGGCGGAAGGGGCAAAAATAGAGTCTTATGGGCATGCAAACGATATTGGTGGGGTTATCAACGAGAGTATTGCCTTTGACAGAGCAATCACCGACTCTCTGAAATTTGCAGATGCCGACCAAAATACATTGGTCATTGTAACCGCCGATCATGAAACGGGCGGACTAACACTCCCACAAGGCAACATTACCAAAAACGAAATTGAAGGGGACTTTACAACTGATGACCATACTGGGATTATGGTTCCAATATTCGCTTATGGGCCAATGTCCAATATCTTTCAGGGGGTTTATGAAAACAATGAACTCTTTATCAGGATATTATCTGCACTGGATATTCAGGCCCAAAACTAGTGCTGTTAAAGCTCCCTTATTACCATTTAGTTAGATTTTATCTTAAAAAAATTATCATATTCCAAATGAATAACCTTGACTTAACAACAAAGGTGCGATAGGGATTTTTAATTAATACAACCATAATTTTAATATAACCTTGCATGGGTGTTCATAGGGTTATTTTTGGGACTCAATTAACATACCATTTTATTTAAAATAAAAAAGAGCCTGCTGTAACAGGCTCTTAAAAAAGCATCGGAAATCTCTTAAAAAATCCAACACTTAAAACTATGTATATTAAAAACCGATTACCTAAAATCGCTTTTGCTACCGCATTGCTGATTTCTTGGATGGGTTTCAGCTCAGAACCCTACAAAACTAACGAGAAAAATATTAAAAAACTCACAGCTTTCAAAACAGAAGCTACTCTTTTTCAACAAACGGTTTCCGGTACGGTGACCGACGAAACGGGAAGTCCACTGCCGGGAGCGACCGTTTTGGAAAAAGGGACAACAAACGGTACAACTACGGATTTCGATGGAAATTTTACAATCACCGCGGCCGAGAATGCTATTCTTGAAATATCGTATTTAGGCTACAGTACGCAAGAAACTCCCGTACAAGGCCGCACATCGGTCACCGTTCAGATGAATCCCGATGCGGAACAATTAGAAGATGTAGTGGTCGTTGGTTACGGCACTCAGAAAAAATCCGATGTTACGGGCTCGATAGCTTCCGTGGATAGTGAAAACTTCAACAAAGGAGTCGTGGCGAACCCAGGCCAATTATTACAAGGTAAACTGGCAGGTGTTAACGTAACGGCAGTTAGTGGGGAGCCTGGAGCTGCTCAAAACATCATTATACGTGGAGTTGGTAGTTTGCGCTCAGGAACAACACCACTTTTTGTAATTGACGGTTTTGTCATTGATAACAGTTCAACGGGCTTACAATCAAATCCCTTGAACTTTATCAATCCACAAGATATTGCTTCAATAGATGTATTGAAAGATGCATCCGCTACCGCGATATATGGAGCACGTGCTGCAAACGGGGTTGTTGTGATTACTACCAAAAAGGGCAAGTCCGGTAAAACCGAAATGAATCTTTCGGTATCCTCGGCTTTTTCAACCATTTCCAATAAAATAGACGTATTTAGTGCTTCAGAATTTAGGCAACAAGTAGTTGCCGCTGGAGGCACACTTGATGATCAAGGGGCTAACACAGACTGGCAAGACGAACTAACGAGAACAGGTTTTTCTAAAAATGTTAACTTTTCGATGAGTGGTGGTGCTAGTGATAAATTTTCCTATTTCGTATCCACAGGACTAGATGATCAACAAGGTACGTTTAATAATAGTTCTTTGAAGCGGTATTCAGGTAGAGTAAACCTTACCCAAAAAGCCCTAAATGGTAAATTCAACGTAGACTTCAATTTAACGGCTTCTAGAATTCTTAATGAACGGCCAGATGCGCAAGCGACAACAGTTGACATGCTACAATTAAACCCAACCATACCTGTATTTACAGATGGAGAACCTACATTCTTAGACGAACGTTTAAATCCAGTATTACGAAATGAAATTTATTTGAATGAAGCGAATAGCAATCGAATTTTGGCGAATATTGCTCCATCATTGGAAATTGTCAAAGGACTAACCTATCGAATGAATTTGGGTGTAGACTATTCTTCAACTACGAGAGACCAACAACAATTACCTTTTGTTCTGCTTGAGGGCAGTGAAGATGGTTTTCTCAATAATACGATTACAACAAACAGTAATTTTTTGATTGAAAATACCTTAAAATATGCTTTTAATAGTCAAAAGCATAACGTGGTAATCTTGGCGGGTCATTCATATCAAGAAACAGATTTTGCACAAAAAAGATTTCAATTGAGAGGTTTTGCGGACAACGGTATTGAACCAAGATTTCAAGACCAAAGAAGCGGTGATGATGAGATGATAACATCCTTAGATTCTCAAGCATTTAAAAATGAACTACAATCTTTCTTTGGTAGACTGAATTACGCTTATGACGGTAAATATTTACTCACGGCGACCATGCGTGCAGATGGTTCTTCTAAGTTCGGGGAAAACAATAAGTATGGTTATTTTCCTTCTATTGGTTTGGGTTGGAACATTCACAACGAAAGCTTTATGTCTGAAAGTAACGTGTTTTCAAATCTTAAATTACGTGCAAGTTGGGGGCAAACGGGTAATCAAGATGGTATAGATAGCAAGGTTAGTTTAGCGAGTTTTGTTGATTCTAGGTCAGAAAACGACACCTACCCCTTAAACCCTAACGCAGAAACCATAGATGATTATCCTTTTGGAACTGTAGCCGTTCGTACTGATAATCCAGACCTGCAGTGGGAAGTAGCTACGCAAACAACCGTTGGTTTAGATTTTGGTCTATTAAATAATAGGTTGACAGGTACATTTGATTATTTCAATAAAGTAACTAGTAATGTGGTGTTGTTTGCAGTTAAAATTGACCCGATTCAGCCCACTGAAAAATTCTGGACAAACATAGAGAATATGGAAATTCAAAATTCAGGTTTTGAGTTCGCTTTGAACTATAGCAGTGATATCACCAAAGACTTTTCGTATAATATTGGCGGTAATATTGCCTATACAGACAATAAGGTGGTCGATTCCCCCTATTCTATTCTTACAACTGGGCAGGCAACTGGCGCCGGTCAAACAGGTGCAACGATAAACGGTTATCTTAATGGTGAGCCAGTGGGTACCTTCTTTATTAAAGATTTTGTTGGAATAAATGACGAAGGAGAAAATGAATTTAGAGATGTTGTTGCCGATGGCGAAGATTTGGACAACGATAGAATAGCAGCAGGAAGTGCTTTACCCGACCTTATTTATGCATTCTTCATGAATTTTAATTACAAGGCTTTATCATTAGGATTAAACTTTAATGGTGTTTCTGGGAATAATATTTACAACCACACCACAATGAGCCTTTTTAGTAAAAGTCAGCTAAGTAGAAACTTGAATACTACAGATTTTGCGACGCAGTTTCCCAATGAATCTCTCTCCAATTCAAATGAAGTATCAACTCGGTATTTGGAAGACGGGAGTTATTTACGATTGAACAATGCAACGTTAGCATATTCTTTAAATCCAAAAAAAGGTGTATTTGCAGATGTAATCAACAGTATTCGTTTTTCAATTACAGGTCAGAACTTATTTGTAATAACTGACTATTCAGGTTTTGACCCAGAGGTAAACACAGGTAGCGATATTGATGGTATTCAAACTTTTGGTATTGATCGTTTTACTTATCCTACGCCTAGAACCTTCCTTTTTGGCTTAAACGTATCCTTTTAACAGAAAAATTGTTTCAAAAATGAAAAATAAAATCTCAACATTATTAGTGACCTTCTCGTTATTACTGAATTGGAACTGTACCGATTTAGAAGAGGAAAGAATTGACGAAGCGGAATTCGGTGGACAAGCTGAACTCATTAGTGGTGCCATTGCACCGGCTTATGGATATGTATCTTGGACTTGGAGACATACCTTCTACTACGGCATGCAATTGATAGCCTCCGATGAAGCCATTTTACCCTATAGGGGTGGTACAGATTGGTTCGATGGTGGTAAGTATCTTGCGGCGCATTCACACGCTATTACTCCTACAAATAGTTTAATTGGTGATAGTTGGAACCGTGTTACGACCAATATGGCCAGAACTTTAGCAGCTATTGAAGTTCTAAGGCCTTTATCAGAAGAAGGTAGTACCGAAGCAACAGGTGCTTTAAATGAAATGATTGCGTTACGAGCCTATTTGAATATGCTGCTTTTAGATAGTTGGGGCATAGTTTTAAGAAAAGAAACTGCTACTGAATTGTCCGAAGTTTTACGAACCCAAGAAGCAATAGACTATATCGAAAGTGAGCTTTTATCAGTGGTAGATGTGATAAATACAGATAAAGGTTCGGGCAGAATTACTCAAAGCGTTGTTTGGGGTTTGTTGGCAAGATTAAATTTAAACGCTGCCGTTTATCGTGATCCTTACGGAACACCAAGTTTTACCAACACCGATATGGATAAAGTAATTGAGTATGCCGATAATATCATCAATTCTGGGTTGTATAGTTTTTCTCCGGAATACTTTGATTTATTCAATGATGATAACCGTGATAATGCTGAGTTAATCTTTGCTTTAGACCAACGTGGTGTACTAAGAAGAGAGCACAGTCGTTGGGCTTATTGGCCTATTGCTGGGTCGATGTTTCCAAGACCTGAGTTTCCAAGCGCAGATGGTACCGACGGACCAGCGATAACAACTGATTTTTATCAAACATGGGTTGACGCATACGGCGATACTGACCCTGCAGAGGCTGATGCTAGATTCTATCAAAAAAACACAATGGTTCCCGATGCGCAACTACAAGATTTAGCCGGGCGTTCACCTTTACTAGAAACAGAAACGGACAATAGTTTTTATTGTGTAGTTCCTGAGGAGTTTGAAATGGATAGAGGTATCTTAAGAGGTATTCAATGGGGACCAAGAAAAGGAGAAGACGGAGCATTCCTAACTTGTGACGACGGTGGTGTAAGAATATACCCAATACAACAACGAAAAGGAAATGGCCCTGACCGTGATGTAGGCTATGTAGATCATACTTTAGACGTCAATTTCACAATCGAGGGTTCTTTACATAATAAAGGTTACCGACCTTCTAAATACCAATTCAGTCGTACTTCTCCGAATGGTAACAACTTCAGCAGTGTAGATTTGGTACTTATGCGTTTGGCTGAGATTTATTTGATGAGAGCTGAAGCCAAATTAAGAAATGGCGATACAGCAGGTGCTTTAGCCGATGTTAATGCGGTGAGAACATCTAGAACAGCTCGACCTGACCAAATGCCTGCAGCCTTGAGTTCAATTGAATTAGAGATTATGTTCAGAGAACGTGGTTTTGAGCTGTATTGGGAAGGTTTTAGAAGAGGAGATCAGATTCGTTTCGGCAAGTATGAAGATTCATGGTCGGATAAAACGGATAATGATGTGAACAAACGGTTGTTTCCCATACCACAAAGTGCTGTGGATGGTGCCTCTGGTGTAGAAGGGTTCTTGGTGCAGAACCCTGGATATTAATTCAAAGAAAGCTCATTCCTATTTTCATCAGCGTAACTTCATATTCGCAAACCTGGTTGGAAAAAAATAAAAGACTTTTGTTCTAAAGTTTGAAGTAGTCTATGAAAACCGGTGCCGTCCTCGACACCGGTTTTTTAGTTTTAAAAAAGGCGGTTCTATGATACCCCTTTGACTATTATTTTCAAGTATCAAAGAATCATGACGGCGATTACCAAATTGCCTTTCAATTGCGCAATTGGTTTTAGTTCTTCTGAAAGTTTCATGTAAACTAGAAATGTAAGCTATTGTTTGCCAATATGTTGAATGTTTGCCTGTCAAGTAGTTTAAAATAACTTTACATCTTAACATAAAGATTAAAGTTCCTTAATAAAACCACCATCTTCAGATAACACAGTTAGGTGGGTACATTTCTAATTTCGTTCAAAGTTGATATAACCTAAAAACGTAAGAACAAAATGAGAACACTTAAAAAATTATTGCTTTGTGCCGTCGGTATGACCGCGCTAAATTCATGTGACAGAATCGACGACTTCATTGGTGAAGGCGGTGGCGGTGAAAATGAAGAACAGGGTACCATGTTTGAGAATAAGTCAAGTTTGGAACCCTTGGTTGCCCTGGAATCACAGTTTAATTTCGTTGATGCTTACTCTTTAATTAGTTCAACCGACATTTTGGATAATGGCTTTCAGTTGGTGGGCGCACAGGATGGTGCCGGATTTTTAAAAGATGGTGACGGTTATATCTATGTGGTGAACGCAGAAGATGATTATGCGGTGAGCCGTATTCGTTTGGATGAAAATTTAACCCCTGTGAGCGGTGAGTGGTTGTTGAATTCGGGAGTTGCCGATTTTGCACGCCAATGTTCAGGTACCATGTGGGAGGCTGATATTCATGGAGGTGCTAAAGATATTTTTCTTTCCGCTTCTGAAAGTTTTAATTATGATGTAAAAGGTATCGACCCTTACGCGGCCCCCACACCAACTGCCGATTTCGGATTGGATGCATTGGGAGAATTCGCTTGGGAAAATGCTGTTCCACTTCCAAGGGATACGTATTCAGGAAAAACAGTAATTATCGGAGGTGATGATGATTCTAGCGGCTCTGAAGGACAGGTTACTTTATACTATTCGGAAAACGGAAATGCAGATTTGAACAACGGTAAAATTTATGTACTTAAATTCAAGCAAGTGGATTCAGGCGAAGTTGACGCTGATGGAAATCCTATTGCCAAGGATGTGGAGCCAGGTGTTATCTATAACGAGGCAAATCTAGCATTTGGTCAAACCTATGATGTTGAGTTCGTAGAAATTGAAAATGGCGCGGCAATGACCAAAGATGAAATGGAAAATGCCTGTGTTGCCGTTGGAGCTTCAGCCTTCATGCGTGTTGAGGATGTTGACTACCAAAAAGGCGATGATGCCGATGCACGGAATATTTTTTTCGCTGTAACAGGAAGAGGCCCAGGCCGAGGCACTTACAACGACTGGGGAACAGTTTATAAATTGGCTTTGGACGAAGATTCTCCCTTCACCGGAAAACTAACGCAGATTGTATCTGGAAACACCGATACCAACAATATGGATGGAAACCTACCAGAATTGCAGAGCCCCGATAATATTACTGTTACCGAAAACTTCGTTTATGTTCAAGAAGACCCAAATTCATTCTCACGAGGGCATTCGGCCGCCATTTATCAATCCGATTTGAACGGAAACAACATCAAAAAGGTTTTGGAACTTGTGGTTCGTAATGACCTTGACCCATCAGGAAGTACAGGTTTTAGCGGTGAATTTGGAGCCTTGGAAGATATTTCGGATAAAATTGGTGAGGAGGATGTCTTCTTATTGAACCTGCAACCTCATTACTGGGAAAGCGAAGACTTTAAGAACAAAGATGGTCACGATATGGAGTCTGACCGACCCGATGCAATAGCTGCTGGTGCCCGCGAAGATGACCAAGGCGGACAAATCATTATTCTACGAGGACTACCAAGATAGTTATAAATACCATTCTGTTTTGATTTAGACCTCCATTCCCACTATGGAGGTCTTTATCCATTTAAAACCTAGAAAATAGCTTATGAAAAAAATTGTAGTGTTTTTTTGTTTTTTGGTCATCGGTGCGTGTAAAAACAAAATCGAAGAAAAGGAATATTCCAGTTTGGACACGACCAAGTCCGTAGATTGGGGTTTTGCCCAAAACTACTATTATTTGGGCATTTCAAACGCCATCAGAGAGATGGAAGTTCTGGAGCAGTTGCCTGCCGAAACGGCGGATGCCAAACGTATTTTCAAAAAGGTACGGCAGGAGTTCAAAAAAGCCGAACCTTACGCTTCGTACTTGAATCCAGCAGTGGGGCACCGAACCAACGGGCCAGCTTTACCGGTCTTTACTGAGGATACCGAAAGGGTTTTGGCACCTATAGGATTACAGAAAATCGAAGAATCCATTTATGAAGGTAAGGTTCCTAAAGCGGTTTATAAGAAGGAAATCGCCTTTACTTTGGGGATGATGCGCAATCTGCAACAGAATATTGAAAACCGACCGTTAAATGCGGAACGTTTTTTTATTGCCACCCATCAGCAACTGATGCGCATTATAAGTTTGGGAATTTCCGGTTTTGACACGCCAGTCAGTCATTTGGGCTTTGAGGAAACCATTGTTTCACTTGAAGGATTAGTGGAAGTATATACTATTAGTATTCGAAGTATTATTCTTGAAAAAGATAAGACATTGGATACCGAATTCCATAGAAATATAAAAAATGCCATTGCTTTTATTCAAAAGGACACCAATTTTGAAACCTTTGACCGCTATACCTTTATAAGGGAACACATGAACCCCATTACCCGTAATTGGGTCGCTATTCGCAGGGCAAGCCGGCTCTGGAACGGAGTTAACTCTTACCCGTTCAATTTTGATGCAACCACATTCTTTGAGAAAGATGCGTTTAATGTAACCTATTTTACGCCAACAGTAAATAGAAATCCTTCGGAAAAACAAATTGCTTTGGGTGAAAAGCTTTTCTTCGAACCCAAACTTTCCAAGAACGGTGCTATGGCATGTGTGAGCTGTCATAACCCGAACAAGGCCTTTGCCGATAACGTGGTCTACAATTTAGGTAATGATGGAAAACCGCTACAGCGAAATTCGCCAACCCTAATCAATGCGGTTTTTCAAAAAGGCTTTTTTTGGGATGGGCGAGCAGAAAATCTGCTGGACCAAATTTCAACCGTTTTTACGAATGAAAAGGAATTCAATACGAGTGTACATGAATTTTCATTGGAAATAGTACAGGATAGTACCTATACTAATGATTTTAAAGAGGTGTTCGGAAATGGGAAAATACGAAATGCCGATGTCATAAAAGCACTTTCATCATACATAAGCACGCTCAACGCCTTTGATTCTAAATTCGATCGAAATATGCGGGGCGAGGAGTCAACATTTACATCAGAAGAAAAACTGGGCATGAACCTTTTTATGGGTAAAGCTTTGTGCGCTACCTGCCATTTCATGCCCTTGACCAATGGTACTGTGCCGCCTTTCTTCTCGGAAACGGAAAAAGAGGTAATCGGTGTACCCGAAACTGTCGCGAATCAAAACCTGGATGATGACCTTGGTTTTTATTGGAAATTCAATGAAGATATCCATTTAGGAATGTTCAAAACACCTACGGTAAGGAATGCGGAATACACCGCGCCATATATGCATAACGGGGTATACAATACTTTGGAGGAAGTCATGGATTTCTACAACAAAGGCGGTGGCGGAGGAATGGGTTTTGATTTGGAACACCAAACACTTCCCTTTGATGAATTGAACCTGACCGATGAGGAACAAAAGGCTTTGGTCGCCTTTGTAAAAACTTTATCAGACACCAATGTTCCCAGCACTGGTAAGGTAAAATACGAATTGGCAAGTAGTGCCGAATAGCCACAAAATACAAGAATAACAAGCAATTACAACAAGAAAATGAAAAACGCCTCACTTTTAAAATTCCCATTCAAATTAGTATTTATCTTTTTATGCACCCTAGTTTTCTTTTCTTGTGAACGCGCAGAAAATATTACTTATGCCGAAATTAAGGACGATATCGAAAACAGAGAGCAAGACGCTCAATTGTCATCGCTCGCCCAGTTGGTAACGCAAACGGAACAATTATCCCTATTGACCGAAGCCTTTATAGCCGGTGATATAATGGACCTTTTGAATCAAAACGGAGCACTCACCTTGTTTGCTCCTTCAAACTTCGCAATCGAAGAACTTTTTACGCTGCTTGGGGATGAGTACAATAGTTTCGAAGATTTCGACAGCCTTTTGGAACAGCAGATTTTAACCAGAATTTTGACGTATCACATGGTACAAGGTGAAGTTCTCTCCACAGATTTTACAGCTGGTGAAATCGAAACCTTTTACCAAGGAAATGCTATTGAAATTACTGCATCTGAAGGTGCATTTACAATAATGGATGCTTCTGAAATCAATGCAAAACCGTTGGTTCTCGATAAAAAAGCAGACAACGGGGTGCTGCATATCATTGACAAGATTTTGATTCCGCAAGATGTTAATGAATTTTTGGGAACCGTCAATCCGTTAGGGACTGGTCAGAAAACGATAAAAGAACTCATCGTTGAAAATGAAGAGTTTACATTTTTAAGGGAAGCATTGGCCATCACTGGGCTTTTAGATACGCTAGGTGAAGACGGCCCCTTTACCGTTTTTGCACCTAACAATAACACCTTGGTCGGTTTGCTCGGACTTTTAGGAGATGAATTTTCAAGCCTTGAGGATTTCGCAAGTGAAGAAGAGATTAGTCTGTTGCGCGATATTTTGTTGTACCATGTTCTAGGGGAAAAGCTAAATTCTGACGATTTTGTTTTAGGTAGCTTGAATACCCTTTCAGGAAGCAACACGCTTCAGGTCATTAGCGAACAAGGCAACTTCGCTCTGGTGGATGCGCTGTTTTTGGAAGCGAACTTTGGCGTTACGGATATTCCTGCAAAAAATGGTGTGATTCATACAATTGACAGGATATTGATTCCCGTATCGGTAACAAATGCTATTGAAAACGTGGTGGCTCTTGCCTTTGAACGTGCCATGATTTCGACAGGGGATTTAAACACAGCTCTTGAATTTTTCAGAATGGTGCAAAATCGTATGAACTTGCAGGCCTTGGCCGAAAAAGAGTTTACCTTCTTCTTTCCTTCGGATCAAGCTTTTCTTGAACTGTTCAATCAAATAGGCCCTGACAGGGTTCGCAACTTAAGTGATGAGGAAGGTTTGGAACTTCTGAAAACAATATTGTCTTACCATTGCGTTGAAAATGTGGCATTGAAAGCCGAAGACTTTACCGACCAACAGCTACTTGATACTTTTCAGGGCGAACAATTGAATGTAAGCGTTGCTCAAGATATTTTTATCTTGGACAAAACAGGGGAGACTTCCAAAGTGATTATGGCAGATCAGGAAGTGTTGAACGGCTATATCCATGTGGTGGATAAAATTTTGATTCCTGAAGAAGTTGTAGAAGAGCTTGAATTGTAATTGAATAATCTCAAACAGTCTCAAAATTTGGCTAATGCTTAGGGATCGTTTTGAGTTCGTTTCAACAGTTTCAATTTGTAAGCAACAATATCTTGATTCCATAAATGATTCCCGGAAGAAACTATGCCAAAGGTTTTTTTGATAAAACCCAGTTTCTTCTTGTCAAAATAGAATGCAAATTCTTAAGACAATAACTTTTAATTTTGTGTTTCATAGGGTATAAATCCCAATTATGGGGGTTCACCTCTAAACGACATATCAATATTTACGTTGTGTTAAACTATTTTTAATAATGAAATTTGATTCAATTAGTTTATTAAAAGTGGAATATGGGCCTTGTATGTCGGTTCTTATGTTTCTTCTTTTAGTATTCTCCATGTCAAACTTGCCAAAATTGCTCCTATAATTGGCGCAGCGATATAAAGCCATATTCCAGATATTCTTCCTGAAACCACTGCTGGGGCAATTGATCGCGCAGGGTTCATAGATGCGCCCGTTATGGGGCCTGCGAACATGGCCTCCAGTAATACAGTCGCGCCCACCGCAATTGCGGTATATTGGGTTACCAATTTATTTTGACTAACGAACAAAATCACGACCATCAACAAATAGGTTAGAATTATCTCTAAAACAAAAGATTGCGACCAACCCCCAAAAGGAATAGTTGCACCTAAATTGTCATGCTCGGGGAACAACATTCGTAAGATTCCAGATGCGAAGAATGCTCCCAATAATTGTGCAACCAAATATCCAAATAGTCCTTTTCTATCAAATCTATCAGTAAGAGAGAAGGCAATCGTTACGGCAGGATTTATATGTGCTCCTGAAATATTCCCGAACGAATAGATTATGACCATGACAATAAGTCCGAATGTAGTTGCGACTCCGACGTGGCTAATAGTTCCACCAGTAACATCGTTGATGACAATCGCGCCCGTACCGCAGAATACAAGCGCGAACGTGCCAATAAACTCGGCTATGTATTTCTTCATTTTCGATTGACCTGGCTAAGTGAAAAAAGAATTTCTCGACCTATCTGTCGTACCCTTTCATCATACTTCTCTACTTCCATACCCGTTCCATCAAATTCTTTGGGGTCATCATAGGGTAAGGATAATCTGAAATCACAACCAAATACAAACGGACAACCTTCGTCCGCTTGAGAACAGACCATTATGGCGGCGAAACCTTCCCTCGGATTGGGCTCGTCTTCATATTTTTTTGAAAATGTTGGATAGGCTTCCATACCCTCTTTCCAACTAATATTGTATATGGGATTGCTTTTGTGTTCCTCTTCCGTGGTAATATCAAAACCAATTTTTTGAAATGCCATTACGGCCCGAATATTGAAGGCAGTAGCTTCAGTGCCACCCGAGAAAGTATGGATTTCAGGTCGTTGAAAATACTCCGCACCGATTGCAGACCAAAGCTGACCGATATGACTTCTTCGTGAATTATGGGTGCAAATAACAATCAGCTTTGGAGTCTCATTTTCTTGGAATTTACTTGAAATATAATCACCGATTAAAAGCAATTTTTCTTTTCTTTCTGGTGGAATCAAATCGAATTCTTGTTCAAGTTCCTTGCAGAAAGCTTCTATTTTCGGGTACAGTGTCATTTTTTTAATTTTGTTAAGAATTCTTATCCCAAAGATGGAGATAATTTTGGCATTTGTAAGTTCTTGGAAATAGTTCGCTAAAAACTATTCCAACTCTAACCTGGCCAAGTCATAAAAATAAAAGTTCTTTTCGTCATTCATCGCGACAAAAAGGCCGTTGGGGAATTGATCGTTCAAGGGTACAGTAACCACTTCACAACCGTCCGTTTCAAGTGTGGTTAGATTAATGGCTTTGATAAATGAATTCTCCGTTCTTGAAAAAATATTGAATTCGCCCTTCTGTTGGTTCGAGACAATTAGATAGCCATGACCATCTTCATAAGAGGCAATCGCAATACCCTCAATATCCTCCGAAAAATAGTCCCCTCCAAAGCACGAAATTTCAGTATCTCCCCTATCAGGTTCTGCATAGTATTTTTTGATACAGACCCCTTCATCGGAATAATAAACAAATCCCTTTTCATCGTCAATTGCAATGGCCTCAATCTCTTTTTGTTGGCTAAATGAACCAAACTTTCGAACTAGATTAGACTTTACACCAGTGCTATCCGCCATTAGGGCATACTGATATAAATACCCTTTCTCCGGCCCCATTTTTCTACCTACAATGGCATATACAGTTGCATCTTTTTTGGATCTGTATAGCCCTATTCCCATCGGTAATCTGTTAACCAAAATTTCCTCATCCTCAAAAACCGGAAAACCTCCATTGTCCAAAGGTTTCATCTCAGGTATTGAAAATACTCTGATTTGTTGCTTTTCCCGCTCTGTGAAGGCGAGTATGTCGGTGGTTGTTGAATCATTTAGCTTGAACCCATATTCTACATCAACATTGTTGGGCCGCTTGATATTTTTGATGCTCTTATCGGCTATTATTTTTCCGTCCAAATCAAAGGCATAAATAGCTCCGTTGGTTTCTTTGTCGGTACCGAATATGATGCTTTTTGTCGGGTCGGAAGGATTTACCCAAATGGCCGGGTCATCCGTATCGTTCAGCGTAAATTCCGTAATTACGTCCGGTTCAATCGGTGTCAATTTACTTCGATTGCACGCTATGCACAGCACAAATGGTATAATGGCAAATAAAACCTTATCCATATTTAAAAAATTAGAACAAAACCGCCCCTCTGTGGAAAAGGACGGTTTTAGAGGCAATAATGATTAGTGTTTACTTTTTGAACAGATCATACTTTAAACCGAAGGTCAACCTTTGTCCGTAGAATTCAGCCTGCATGGTACGCTCTTTTACCCCTTGAAAATAACGCAACGGTTGATTGTTGAGATTGTTTACCGTGGTATAGATACTTAGATTTCTATTCACCTGAAAAGACGCGTTGAAATCAATGAACAACTGGGTATCATAGTATCTATCCTCAAATTCATTTCCACCGATTTCATCGATATAGCTGTCGGAAAAATTCGCCGACAGGCGAGCGCTGAACTTTTTATCCGCATAGGCCAAGGAACCGTTGAACATATTGGGTGCAGTGTTCGGTAGGTCTAAATCCGTTCGCTCATCGCCGTCTTCATTTCTAATACCGTCGGCAGAGGAGGATAAATACGTATAGTTCAAATACACACTAAAATTTCGGGCAAAGCCTGGAAGGAAATCAAGTTGACGCTGAAATGCTAACTCCACTCCAAAAACACTTGCGCCATCTCCGTTCAAAGGTTGGAAAATTTCAAACCCCGTTGTACCCGCTCCCAAAGAGTCGTCGGTTGCTTCTTCTTGAAAGGTATAAATAAAATTTTCAATATCCTTGTAGAACAATCCCCCAGAAATTAATCCTACACTTTGAAAATAATGCTCTGCCATTAGGTCAAGGTTCATCGAAGTAGTTGCCTCTAAATCTGGATTACCTGCAAAAATCTCCTCATCACCAAGCACAATATCCAATGAAGGCACCAAATCGGCATAGTTGGGTCTTGCCAAGGTATTGGTCCAAGCGAAACGCAAAACGGTTTGATTGGAAACATCATATTTAAAATGCACCCCTGGCAATACATTGGTATAGGAGCTTTCTCTAGTTATCTCACCAATAACATTTTCCTCGTCTTCAATCTGATTTCCGATAGCCGTTATGCTAGTGGCCTCTAAACGTACACCAAACAATAGGCTGAGCTTGTCCGAAAGTTTTTGATTGGTCATGGCATAACCGGCAAACACATTTTCAGTAACATCAAAATTGTCACGCAAAAACTCATCGGGAACGGATTCGCCGTTGACCAAGTTCAATTGACCTAACCATTCCTCACTCGCGAAAGAGCCTATGAGATATTGGCTACCGGCGTAATAATCGGGGTCGGAGTAATCTTTCAACGGGACAGCCGATAAGGTTGGAAACTCATCTTCCAAGTCAAATTCAAAGAAATTGTTATCCCTTAATTTGGACTTGAACCTTCCACGCCCACCAAATTTTACAAAACCTTCACCTTTTCCAAAAAAATCTGCGGGAATCTGGAAATTGATGAATACATTGACATCTTCCTCCTCGGTATATTGGTTTTCTTCCGTAATTTCATCGAATTCAAAATTGTCAAAGTTCGTTTCGTCACCAGTATCAGCGGCTGAGAATCGAGGATATCTTGGATTGAATACATCATTATTCACTATATATTCCGATTCATATTGCGCATAGCGCTCATTGAGACGTTC
>JARFRH010000282.1 GCA_029287355.1 Maribacter sp.
GCGATAAACTATGATTGGGAGCAAAGTTGGGGGTCGCTTTTTCCCTAAAGTTTCTATAATCCCGTTCTGTATCCAAATACGAGTATGACATCCAATAATCCAAGTTTTTGATACTTTGATTATCCCTCCAAAAAACATCTACACCAGTTGCATAACCACTTCCTAAGTTATTGAATTCAGAATCAAATTGAGCGCGCTGCGTATCATATTTGGTCAGCTTATCGTAATCCTTATAATAGGCTTCTGCTCTAAAGGTTTTACCATCTCCGGAATATTGATAATTTAAGATATAATGTGATGTTTTTTCGGTCTCCAAAGCTTGATTATATTTTAAATACTCGGTCAACGGGTTTTGATAGAAGTCTCCATAGGCTAAAGAGAATTGCCCTTTCGGGCTACTCTTATATGCTAACGAAACTCTTGGCGAAACGGTAAAATCTTTTAAAACGCTTGAATACTCAGCTCTTGCTCCTACCTTCATTGCAAAACTATTACTGAAGAAAATATCGGCTTCAGTGAACGCGCCTGTAAGGTTATCCATAAAATTAGTTTCAAAATTGAATCCATCTTCAGTTCTAAAAGTCTCTTGGTAGTCAGTAATAAAATGTTCGGCTCCGAAATTCAATTGGATGCGATTGCTAAAACTTTTCTTTAATTTCAATTTTAGATGAGATGCTGTTTCTTGAGTTTCAATGTCATTCGTAATGAATTTGATATTGTTCTTATCTATGGATACGCTGGCACCGGCGGTCAAGCTCCATTCCTTTTCCAAAAAATGTTTATAGGAAGAATTCGCATAAAGGTTATTGTTCTTTAGTCCAAAACGAACGAACTCATCAAAATTGATATCCTCTTGTTCAATATCCAATTCTGCATGGTTGAAACCCGTGTAAAATTTAAACATGCTCTTTTCTTTTTTACTTCGAAAGATGGCCTCTCCCGAAATGGACTCATAAGGCTTGTTCCAGCGTGCTCCCCTGTCGTTAGGTATCAACCATTGATATGGAGCCAAATTGATATATGAGGTATTTACGCTTAAGGATTCATCTCCCCAGATTTCGGTATGCCCTACTCCACCTCCAACGGTCATTACCTGAATATCAGTCTGTTCTTGGTCTGGCATATCCGTGGTATTTAATAACAAGACACTTGAAAGTGCTTGTCCGTATTCAGCCGAATATCCGCCTGTGCTAAAGGTAATTCCCTTAAAAAGAAAAGGGGAAAAGCGTCCTCGTGTGGGAATGTTATTAGCGGTGGCCGAGAATGGTTGAAACACTCTGAGTCCGTCAATAAAAACCTGTGTTTCACCTGCTTCTCCTCCGCGCACAAAAAGTCGCCCGTCTTCATTTACCGTCGCAGTACCGGGTAAGGTTTGCAATGCTGCCACAAAGTCTCCAGCTGCTCCAGCCGTGGTGACGATGTCCAATGGCTTCAAGACCGATACTTTGGAGTTATCACCAGCTTGAAAACTACCCGCTGTAAGTGTTACACCTGTTAATTGATTAATAGCTTCTTGCAACTCAATCTTCATATCCTTAAAATAAGAAACGTCGCCAGCTTGCATATACGTATCAAAAGATACCATAGAAGCGATAAGGTTTTGGGTTCCCGTTTCTTTGGTCTCAAAGGAAAAATTACCTTTTTCATCTGATGAGGCGCCATCGTAGGTTCCCTCCAGATAAATATTCGCTCCTTCTATAGGGTTGTTTTTTCCGTCGGTTACCGTTCCAGAAATCGTGGTCTGAGCCAGCATAAGCAAGGAATATAAAAAAAATGCAATCGTTAAGATTTGTTTACTCATGTCTGTTCGCTTGTACTGATTGATTTAATTTTGCTTGATGAAGCAAAAATGCGAACATAAAAAAGCGTCAAGAAAACCGAATGACCGAACTGTAATTTTAATCGTCTGAATTGTAGGTTGGCTTTTCATTTTCAATTCAGCCTTGAAAATCAACAACTCGGTAAGTTCCATTTCAAATCTCTAGCAACCTAAGGCATCTTTGAGACATCATTAATAGAATACATAATAAACAGATGCCCCTCTTTGGGGAACGACACCAAAAACTTTTAATCATGAAAAAACTAGGACTTATCATTACAGTATTACTAATCAGTTACACTGGAATCGCCCAAGACAAAAAAGGAGTTAGGGTAACCGTAACTATTGAAAATGTACTTTCGGACGGAGGAACCATTCTTGGCGGACTGCATACCGCCGAAACCTTTATGAAAGGAACAGGAGTAGCAAATGCAATGGCACCAGCACAAGTTGGGGAAGTCACCTTGACTTTTGACAATGTGGAACCAGGAACATTTGCCATCATTGTGATGCACGATGCCAACGACAACAAACAAATGGATATGGAAAACGGAATGCCAAAAGAAAATTATGCAACTTCCGGAGAGCTAAACCCTTACGGACCGCCTATGTTTTCGGATGCTAAATTTGAGGTTGTCGATCAAAATCAGGAGTTTAGAATTCGATTTTAACTAAAAAACATCAATCAAGTGGTAAAAGGCTCGCTATAAAGTGGGCTTTTTTAATATTAAAAGAATGTATTTTAATCAATAAATTTTATTGATGGTTTTTTGTATTTTTATCTTTCAAAACTATCACAATGACTATAACCCAATTACAATATGTGCTCGCTGTAGCGGAATACCAAAACTTCACTTTAGCCGCAAAAAAAAGTTTTGTTACACAACCTACATTAAGTATGCAAGTTCAAAAGCTAGAAGATGAACTTGATGTTCTGATTTTTGACCGAGGCAAGAAACCCATAGGTATAACCGAAGTGGGGCAAAAAATTGTTAGTCAAGCAAAGAATATTGTAAATGAAGCAAACCGTATTAAAGATATCGTAGATCAGGATAAAGGCTTCATTGGGGGGGATTTCGTATTGGGAATCATACCAACGGTAATGCCCACTTTATTACCAATGTTTCTTAAGACCTTTATCAATAAGTATTCTAGGGTTAATTTGATTATTAAAGAACAGTCAACTGAAAGCTTGATTCGAAATATACAAGATGGACACCTTGACGCTGCCATTGCGGCCACACCTTTGGAAATTGAATTCATAAAAGAGCGACCATTATATTACGAGCCTTTTGTGGGGTATGTTCCGAAAAATCATCGTCTGGGCAATGCCGAGAAATTAACTCCCGACGATTTAGATGTCAGCGATGTACTCTTGCTACGAGATGGGCATTGTTTTAGAGATGGCGTCATAAATCTGTGCAAGGCTCCGAAAAACAGGGAGGATGACCATTTTCAACTAGAGAGTGGCAGTTTCGAAACCTTGGTAAATTTGGCCGATGAAGACATGGGTATGACGCTCTTGCCGTATTTAAACACCTTGGAATTGGATGATTTAAAAAAGAAAAACCTGAAATACTTTGATAACCCACCGCCTGCAAGGGAAGTAAGCTTGATTTATCATAAAAGTGAATTGAAGATTCAAATTACCGAGGCCTTACGCGACGTCATTTCAGGAATAGTACGTGGGGCCATCGCTTTTCAAGATGTGAAGATAATCAGCCCGATAAATAAAAAATAAAAAGCCCCGCTTGTAGCGGGGCTTTCCTTACGCCCTTAAATAAATCAGGCTTTCTCTCAATTCTGGTTTATCGGTAATGAACTGATGTAACCAGAGTTTTAGTTCTTCAATTTCATGGGGGAGTAAATTTGAAATCGCTTTTTTCAATTCTTTGCAAAAAAGCTTCGCATCGAAGCTAACTTTTTTGAGTACCGTTTTGGTGTACTCAAGCATTGCTCTAGCCATATTTCAAAACGTTTATGTAATTTGGTTATAATCGCGAAAGTCGCTTCGTAAAGTTAAACAGAAAAGTATATATGTTATTGCCCTCTTTTTGTTAAAAATTAAATAAAGTCATATTAATACAATCTAGTCGAGCTAAATCGCTTATTTCCTTACTTTTAACTTCATGAAAAGAATAATCGCATACTTCTTGTTCTTCTTCCTTATAATCGGGTGTTCGAGTGCCAAACGTCGTATTCAAAAAAGCACCCAAAAGGTCTTTGAATCAGCATTTTACGATAATCAATTTACCGGTTTTTTGGTAGTCAATTCAAAAAACAAGGACACATTGTTGAATTTTAACGGTAAAAAATATTTTACTCCTGCCAGTAACACTAAAATCTTTACATTGTTTACTGCTTTACAACTTTTGCCGGATAGTATTCCTGCGTTGAAATATATCCAAAAAAATGACACGCTCTATGTGCAGGGCACTGGAGACCCAACTTTTTTGCATTCTTATTTCGAACAGAATAAAACGGTTGATTTTTTAAAAGGAAGTGATGATGTCGCTTTGTACCTAAACAATTTTCAAGAAGAAAAGCTCGGTCCAGGCTGGGCTTGGGATGATTATCACTTTTACTATCAACCTGAAATCGGAGCCTTTCCCATCTACGGGAATGTAACGACAATTCACAATTCGGATAATGGGAACGTTATTCCTTCTTATTTTAAGGATTCTGTAGTTCAAATTGATTATCGAGTTAATCGGGAATTAGAGCGGAATCAATTTTACTTTTCGCCAACTCGAAAAGACACTGTTGAGATTCCGTTCCGAACGAATCAGATCCTGACAAAAGATTTACTCCAAAGTGCACTGAAAAAAACAGTTTCAGTCACCCAAAATATGCCAATGGGAGTGAAAAATATCTTGTATGGTATTCCTTCAGACACTGTGCTACGAAGAATGATGTATGAAAGTGATAATTTTTTGGCCGAGCAGCTGCTTTTACTAGGTTCTTCCACCCTTTCGGATACGCTTAGCAGTGCTATTTCACGCAACTATATTTTGGAAAATCAATTGGCCGATTTGAAACAACCCCCGAGATGGGTTTATGGGTCAGGGCTTTCCAGATATAATTTGTTTACTCCGGAATCAATAGTTGCTGTTTTAAGTAAAATGTACACCGATATACCTCAGCGACGATTGTTCAGTTATTTTCCATCGGGAGGGACAACAGGCACTTTGGAAGATTGGTTCGCTGGAAATCCAAATCCGTATATCTATGCCAAATCAGGAAGTTTGGGAAATGTCTATTGTTTAAGCGGTTACTTGCTTACTAAATCTGGCAAAACGCTGATTTTCAGTTTTATGAATAATCATTTTAGGCAGTCATCTTCAGAAGTCAAACAACAAATGGAACGGATTTTAGAGCACATTCGAGATACTTATTAGTTGATGGTTGATTGCAAAAACATTTTTTAGACTTTAGAAGCACAACAAACCTTTTTTTCTTCCACATAATCTGAAAATTTATCTAAAAGGAACTTCAATTTCGGGGTGATGTATGTTTTGCAAAAAGGCTTCTCTTTATCGGAAAAATAATAGTTGTGAAAGATTTCATCAGACAATTTAAAGGTCTTAAAAGGAAGCACTCCTGTAATAATCTTTTTGTCAAAATCAGCCTGTAAATCCATCAATATTTGAGTTGATTTGTTCTTATCTTTCTCATTGAAATAGTACACAGCAGAACGGTATTTGTTCCGCATAGTATGTTGAGAAGTACTTTCATGGGTATACAAATGAACTGTAATCAAAATTTTCAAGGAAATCACATTTTCATCAAAATGGACAATTACCGCTTCTGAAAAAGTGTCATTTTCACTATTGGAAGCAACAAACCCTGGTTCCACTATGTGAACTCCTTTAAGGGATTGAAAGACCGCTTCGGTGCACCAATGGCATCCTCCACCTAATGCGATTTTATGCAATGATCCCATACCATATAGGTCGTTTAAATCTTAAAAAACCAACCCTTGAATTTGGGCATATTGTAATAACATAATAGTTTTGGCATCCTTGATTTCTCCCGAGGCCATCATTTTTATAGCGTTTTCAAAGGCATACTCCAAAACCTCAATGTTTTCTGTCTCACCATCAGCACCTCCGCCCTCACCTACTTTCATTAGGTCTTCGTATACACCTACGAAAAAGTAAAGAATTTCCGTTACAGAACCAGGAGACATATAACATTCGAATACTTTACGGACATCAGTTACTTGATAGCCCGTTTCTTCTTCCACTTCTTTGCGAATACAAGCTTCAGGATCATCACCATCTAGTAGGCCAGCACAGACTTCTATCATCATTCCATCGGCATTACCGTTGACATAAGTGGGCATTCTGAACTGTCTGGTAAGTACCACCGTACCTTTCGCTTTATTGTACAAAAGAATTGCAGCTCCGTTGCCCCTATCGTAGGCTTCGCGTTCTTGTTTTTCCCATGTACCATCCTCTTTTTGATATTCAAATTTAAACTTATTCAGAGTATACCAATTGTCGGACAATACGACCTTCTCTATATTTCGAATATTTCCGTTTTGCATAGAATAAAGTTAAGAACTACCAAGATACAATCTCCTCATAAATTCCTATCTTTCTCACCCATGACCAAAACGCTTCCGACCATGAAGATCTCTTGCGGCCTTTGTCTCCTATTCTTTTGCCTTACCACCTCCGTTTTATCTCAAGATTTAGGGGGAAACTACATTTCGGAATGGAAGAAGTTTTATCCGTCCAAAGCCCTAAAATCGGGTATGAGGCCATCGGTATTTCATTATGAAGATCGTTCCGAGGCAACTATTCTCAAATGGCTACGATTCAACGAGAACATTTTATTAGAGCTCTTCAAACCCAATACCAATATTGACCCAATCGATGGTAGATTGCTTCGCGTTCAGGCCCAACTTGAAGTGGATAAATGGAGAACACTTGCTGAACATACCAACTCGCTTCGTCTATATTCTGGGCTTATTTCAAATGCCCTCCCATCAATTTTCAAAGCCGATTACCTTCTTACCGATGAAAAAGCGAATCTTCTATGTCAACGATTTGTCGCTATCGAACAACTCGCTATTGCAGCACGCGAGAACCTGAAAAAAGTGTCGAATGGTAATTTGGAAATAGGCCTAGAGGACTTATCAAAAACAAAGGACTATTTGCAAAAAAATCTATCGGAAGATCTTAATACCAAAGCAATTTTGAAGGTCTGTAAAAACTATGATAGCAATCTTGCGAAAGCGCTGAAGAGCATCGAATCTTTGCAAGAATACACCACAACAACACTACAGGAGAATGCACATAGTGAGGCGTCTATTCTCGGTCAGCAAGAATATGATCGAAGACTAAAACTCTACACGGATAGTGAACTCACTTCGATAAAAATAGCCGAAATGGCATTAAATGAAATTCAGACCGTGAAAAGTTTGATGGCAGAAATCTCAAAAAGATATGTCACCGAAGCCTATCCAAACAAAACCCTTCCAAAAAGTGACTTGGAAATCATTTACTGGGCATTAGCGGATATGGAAAAGGATGCGCCTTTGAATAGTGAGGATTATCTTCAATTTTGGCAGCAATTGGCCGAAGACGCCGTAACCTTTATCGAGGAAAAAGATATCGCGACCTTACCTAAAAATGAAACCCTAAGAATTCAAACAGCACCGGAAAGTGCTGGGCCAGCAGCACGTATCGGCTGGGTGGCTAGCGCTCCTCCCTTTGACCCAAATCCGATGACCACCCTCAATTTGCCTTCAATTCCGGAAACACTTCCGCAACAAGAACAAATCGATTTCTGGGCTTCGTTCAATAAACCCTTTAACCGTATGATTGTCATTCATGAGCTTTTTCCGGGACACTATATGCAACTAAAAATAAGTCGAGAAACTCCCCATCCTATTCGCATGTTATTTCCGTTCGGAATTTACATCGAAGGCTGGGCCACCTTTACCGAAAAGGTGTTACTCGATGCTGGATGGGAAGCAGGCGATCATCTGACTCTTTTGGCGCATTTGCGAAAACGACTCGAAAATGCCAATCGCTCTTACACTTCTGTGCAGGTGCATTGCAATGGATGGAACCAAGAACAGGTTATGAAATTCTCTACGGAAACTTCATTGCTTGCACCCCAATTCGCAAAAAGCCTTTGGGGGCGTATCGAAAATTCGCCCATGCAATTGACTTCCTACTATTTGGGCGGTGCTCAATTTACCGAATTGTTGGAAAACGAAAAAGAACGTCTAGGAGGCGAGTTCGATTTAAAATTATTTATGGATACCGTGATGAAAGCCGGCCCTATCCCTATCAACGAGTTTTACACTATTTTCAAAAATACCAATCCAAATTAATTCATGGAGCGAATAGAACTACAACCCGGATATACGATATCAAGGGTCATTAAGGGAGGTTGGCACCTTGCTGGTGGCCATGGCGACATCGCTGAAGAAAGGGCCCTTGAAGATATGCGCCATTTTGTAAAAGCGGGCATCACTACTTTTGACTGTGCCGACATCTATACTGGTGTGGAAGAGCTCATTGGCAAGTTCAGAAAAAAATACCGGGATGAATTTCGTGCGGGAGAATTACCTCCGATACAAGTCCACACAAAGTACGTGCCCGACTACAGTGCTTTGGCGACCTTGACAAAAGAACAAACAACAAGCATCATTGACCGATCATTACAACGCCTAGGTGTTGATCGACTCGACTTGGTGCAATTCGCCTGGTGGGATTATCAGTTTCCCAAATATTTGGAAACAGCAGTTCACCTCTCCGAATTACAGAAAAGTGGAAAAATTCGCTTCTTGGGCATTACCAATTTCGATACCAAACGGATTCAGGAAATGCTTGATGCAGGAGTCGATTTCATTTCGAATCAAGTGCAATATTCTGTACTCGATCATCGTGTAGAAAGCAATATGACCGCCTTGGCTCAAAAACACAAAATTTCATATCTCTGTTATGGGACCGTGGCAGGAGGATTTCTAAGTGACCGCTATTTGGATACTCCTGATCCTTTGCCTCCTTTTGAAAATCGTTCATTGACCAAATACAGACTGATGATCGACGAATTCGGTGGGTATGAATTTTTTCAACGAGCATTGCAAACGCTACGAGAAATCGCAAATCAATATGAGGTAGGCATTACAGAAGTCGCCTGCAAGTATATTCTTCAAAAACCAATGGTTGGTAGCATTATCGTAGGTGCCCGTAACCGCAATCATTTGGATAGTCTACAAAAACTAACCGGATTCATTTTGGATGAAGATGATCTGAACAAAATAGCAGCTATCGTTGAGCAAAGTAAAGGTCCAAACGGACCTTTTTACGAATTGGAACGCGATAAGAGCGGCAAACACGGTGCTATAATGAAATACAACCTTAACGAGGACTAACTTGAAATTAGAAGAGAAACAGGAAAAACTCGCGCCTATTGAATTCTATGGCGGCGCCTACGGAGCTTTGCTTCCGTTTTTGATTTTCGTAACCGGAGTGATTACCATTGCGCTTTCCGGGGCACCGGATGAACGTGGCTTTTGGCCCGTTTTAATTTTGGCCCTGGGTTTAGGCCTTGTTCTTTGTAAAGACCGTACCGCCTTTTCAGAAGCGGTCATTTCAGGTATGTCACAAAAAATAGTGATGATCATGATTACCGCCTGGATACTGGCCTCCATAATCGGTATACTAATGACCCTTACGGGTTTCGTAGAAGCTCTTATTTGGATTTCGGAGCATTTACAACTTTCGGGATCGGGTTTTATCATCGCCACTTTCATTATCTGCTGTATTGTTTCTTTATCCACAGGCTCGAGTTTTGCCACTATTTTAATCTGCAGTCCGCTGCTCTACCCTACGGGGGGTATTCTAGGGGCTCACCTGCCTGCACTCGCCGGAGCTATTATCGGAGGTGCGACCTTTGGCGATTTTATTGCACCTATTTCCGACACGACCATCGCCAGTGCCTTGAGTCAAGATGCCGAGATTGGAGCTACCATTAAAAGTCGATTGAAATATGTGTTCCCGGCTGCTTTGTTTGCCCTAGTTTGTTATACGGTTGTAGCTTACAACAATAGCATTGAAGTGAAAATCAATGAACCGGGATCATTGGGTAGTCCAAGAGGGATCCCCATGCTATTGGTGCCTGTATTCATTATTTATCTTTTCTTAAAAGGGAAACATCTATTGCACGGACTCCTTTTCGGGTTGCTTTTCGGAACAATTTTAGGTCTTGTGTTGGGGCTACTCCCACTGACCGAAATCATTTCATTGGACTTGGAAAACTTTGCCGCCAAAAGTTTTGTCATCGATGGAATCAATAGAGCTGTAGGGCTCAGTATTTTTACGATACTATTAATGGGACTAGTAGCTACCTTAAAGGCAAGCGGGCTAATGAATAAATTGGTCGACTTCGCTGCAACTCGTGCCAAAACCGATAAAGATGCCGAAGGATGGATTGTTACCGTAATGAGTATGGCCGTTTTACTGACTACTCATAGTATTGTAGCAATCTTAATGGTTACTGATTTCACAAAAAAAACAGGCGAACGGCTAGGGGTCTCAAAAATTAGACGGGCCAATTTATTGAGTTTAATTGCTTGTGTTTTTCCCTTTGTGTTACCTTATTTTATTCCTGTTATCTTAATGGCGAACATGACAAACACAGGGCAAGAATATAATATTCCTCAAGTGAGTCCATTGGATGTAGGATTATATAATTTTATGTCTTGGGGACTATTGCTAATGACGCTTATCACCTTACTTTTTAGATGGGGAAGCACTAAAATGACAAAAGAGAAAAATGGATACTAAAGAAGGACTAAGAGACGACCAATTTGAGCTGTACGATTTGACGATTGTTGTTGAAAAAATTGAAGGTAATTGTACCTGTACAATGTCGGTAGGTGACAAATTCTATTTGAAAGGAGGAAAACTCTCCATGCCGGAAAAGGCAAATTTCTGTTTATATGCCCTGCAGTCGACATTACCGCTTTTGCCAACTAAACAACGTAAAAATCACCCAGCCGACTGGATGGAAACCGATGCACGTGTCGTTTGTCCGGATCCTGAATGCAAAATGGTGATGCGCATCGACCGTGATGACCTTCGGGTGTTAAATCATGATGATGTGAGCCCCGTGAAATGGGAAGCAAATCAAGATTAAGAGTTCAACAAATCGATTATAAACTCCAACGATTCCCAATATCGGAAAGTGGTATGCAGCCTTCATAATTCCCAGGAACAGGGTCATAATTAAGTACGTTTTCTCCAATTTCCTCTGAGGTAAAGTAAGCCCAGATTGCCATTGATTTCATGGATCGATAAAAACCGATGGGTTCTTGGTCGCCAACTGTGGTACCCCAAATACCAGGGTTGAACTTTCCTGAGGTTTTTTCAGCTTCCTTGAGAATTTCTATTCGTTTCGCTTCATCCAAATCGATAAAAATAGCTCCGAAATCTTTTGTGCAATCGGCATTGAATACAGCGATTTCATCACGCATATATTGTTGCCCCATAGCGTCATATGTTTTTGAAATGACCTTATCGATGAACATATCCACTTTTACGTCTAAAGCCCCAGGAGTTTCGGTTCGGGGTAAAATCGTATCCATTAAAGTGGACACTGTTTTTGCTTCATCTACGGTAAAGAATTCAGGTTGCCATGTCAATCTGGTTTCGTTCTTACAAGAATGCAACAATGAAAGCATTGAGGGCCCAGCAATAGCTGCACCTGCTAACAAACCCGTCTTTTTTAGTACACTTCTTCTATCCATAACTTAAAGATTCATTTTTTTTAATTCAGATACCGCATGATAGGCTGCTCGGGCCGTTATAGCCATATAGGTCAAAGACGGATTAACACAGGATGAGGAAGTCATACAGGCCCCATCGGTAACAAATACATTTTTCGCGGCATGCACTTGATTAAAACCGTTCAAGACCGAGGTTTTTGGGTTGCGACCCATTCGTGCCGTACCCATTTCATGTACCCCATAGCCAGGTGGGTGTTCATTGTCAAAACCAATAACATCTTTCAATCCAGATTTTTGGAGCATTGCTACGGCATCTTCCTGGATTTGTTTATTGGCCGCTTTTTCATTGGCCTTAAATTCTGCATCAATAGCTAAGGTGGGTTGTCCCCATTTATCTAAAACATCGGTATTCAAATTGACTTGATTGTCATGGTAAGGTAAACATTCCGCAAAACCGGTAATAAAGAATTCCCAAGGGCCAGGTTTTAATATGCTGTCTTTGTAATCCGCCCCAAAATCTTCGATATTGGCGGGGTTGCCCCCTCGGTATCCTCCCCCTTGAAAACCGAACCCTCGTAAAAACTTATCGGTTTTACTCTTTTCATCAATATTCACATATCTCGGAATGTAAATTCCATTGGGGCGTCTTCCTTTATAATATTTATCATCAAAACCTTCCACTTTTCCCATTGCACCCACTCTGTACGTATGATCCATCAAATTATGTCCAAGTTCGCCACTATCATTTCCGAGTCCGTTTTCGAATCGGTCCGATTTTGAATTCAGTAATATCTGAGTAGTACTCAAGGTCGAGGCATTACAGAAAATCACTTTAGCTGAATATTCGATGTCTTCATTGGTCTCAGCATCGATGATACGAACACCGGTTGCTTTTCCTTTTGCTTCATCGTAAATAATAGACTGCACTATCGAAAATGGTCGAATTGTCAAATTACCTGTGGCCTGTGCCGCAGGCAGGGTAACGGAGTTGCTACTGAAATAGGCTCCATACGGGCACCCTCGACTACATCTGTTGCGATTCTGGCACTGTCCCCTTCCGTTGTGAGGTACGGTTAGATGAGCACATCTTCCTATAATTAAATGCCTGCCATCAAATTCTTTTTCAATTCTACTTTTGACATGCTTTTCTACGCAATTGAGCTCCATCGGTGGTAAAAAATGGCTGTCTGGTAATTGAGGAAGTCCCAAAGGTTCTCCGCTAATTCCAGCAAATTTCTCCACATGGGTATACCATGGCTCAATGTCTTTATACCGAATGGGCCAATCGACTCCGTGGCCATCCTTGGCATTCGCTTCAAAATCCAAATCACTCCATCGGTACGTTTGCTTTCCCCATAACAAAGATCTTCCGCCCATCTGATGACCTCTCAGCCATAAAAATGGTTTTACTTCAGTATAAGGGTTCGCTTCATCATCTGCCCAGAAATGTGCCGTATCAGTACTTACCCAATTCGAACGGATACTTACCTGGTGCTTCTTTTTTTGTTCAGGTGTTAATCCACCTCTAAGCTCAGAATCCCAAGGGTCTAAATTCATGGTAGGATAATCCATGACATGTTCAACAATTCTTCCTCGTTCGAGTACCAGTGTCTTGAGTCCTTGCTCGCACAGTTCCTTGGCAGCCCAGCCCCCACTTATTCCTGAACCTATAACGATGGCGTCGTAGGTTACTTCCTTTTTTGCATCTATATTGTAATTCGCCATTAGATCGGTATCATTTTTTTCTGAAGATAGGAATTAAATATGTTGAGGACAAAAAAAGACCGCTTCCAAAAAATGAAAATTGGCACTATCTTTATTCGTTTCATAAATAATCGATAAATGAAAAATAAAATTTCTAGAAGAAAGGCTATCGGCACAAGCCTTAAAGTTTCTTTTGCCGCCCTAGGTGGTTACGCCTTTACATCGAATCTGGAAGAAGTACCCTCTATTATCGCTAAAAGTTCGAATGTGCTTCCCATGCGAATCAGTTTGAATACCTCAACATTATTGTACTACAAGTTGGCAGTAGATGTACAAATAGACTTGGTTGCCAACGCAGGTTTTAGTGGCATAGAACTATGGATGAGTGATATCAAAACCTTTTTAAACAATGGCGGTAAGGCCGACTACTTGAAAGAAAAGTTACAAAAACGGCAACTGACCTTGGAAAACATCATCGGATTTTCAAAATGGTGTAGTGATGACCCTGAGGAAAGAAAAAAGGCTCTTGTACAACTACGAGAAGAAATGAACATTACCGCGGCTTTGGGCGGTAGCTATATAGCGGCACCAGTACAAGGCATATCGGACTTAGACAGAAATAAATACGACGACTATGCCGAACGTTATAATGCGATTCTTGAACTAGGTGATGAAACAGGCGTGACACCATTAATAGAACTCTGGGGCATGGGTGCACTTCATAAAGTTGCTGACTGTGCACAAATTGTTATTGCCACAGGGCATCCTAAAGCAACCATGTTGTTGGATTTTTATCATGTATATCGTGGAGGTAATGATTGGGATACGATTGACATTCTCAATGGAAAAAGATTACCCGTTATTCATATGAACGATTACCCCGCTAAACCTTCTTACGATAAATTAAAGGATTCAGACAGGGTGTTGCCAGGGGAAGGAGTTTGTCCGTTCAATGAGATTATCCCCAAATTATATCATGCTGGTTTTCGAGGTGGATTTTCCGTAGAACTTTTCAATAAAGGCTATTGGGACTCTATGGACGCAGAAACACTTTTAAAGCACAGCTTCGAAAAAACTTTTAATATCGTTCAAAAAGCACTTTCGAATACCATTTAACCGCACAAATTAAATTTGCGATGAAAAAATTTGTAATCCCCATAGTACTCATTATCCTCTTGGCTATTGGCTGCAAGTCCAAAGCGGAAGACAAAGGAGTTGAGCAGAAATTACCGCGCATTGCCATAGCCGGCATTGGTATTGAATCGAGTACGTTTTCACCCGCCCAAACCCACGAAGAAGCCTTTCATGCCAGAATCGGTGATTCCATTTTCATGCGCTACCCTTTTTTCGCTGAGAATACGGATATTCGAAAACGAGCTGAATGGATTCCTACACTTCTTGGCAAATCGTTACCCGGTGGAATCGTAACTAAAGAAGCTTACGAGTCAATGGTCGATAAGACTTTGAAAATGCTCAAGGATAACGGACCATATGATGGGCTCTTCTTTGATATTCATGGTGCAATGAGTGTGGTCGGATTGGAAGATGCGGAAGGCGATTTAATCAAACGTATTCGAGAAGTTATCGGTACAGCGGTTTTGGTTTCGACTTCGATGGATTTGCATGGAAATGTATCTGAACGTTTGGCGGAGCACAGTGACTTGATAACCTGCTACCGTATGGCACCACATGAAGACGCACTGGAATCAAAAGCTCGAGCAATTACTAATATGCTCGATCGTTTGGAAAACGGTAAAGGCAAACCGAAATACAAAGCTTGGATTCCCGTTCCCATATTATTACCAGGAGAAAAAACCAGCACCCGAATAGAACCTGGCAAAAGTTTGTATGAAAAAATACCTTCGGTAGAAAAAAAAGAAGGCGTCATCGACGCGGCCATCTGGATCGGTTATGCCTGGGCCGATGAGCCACGAAACCATGCCGTGGTCATGGTCACTGGGGATGACAAAGAACAAGTCACTACTGGAGCAGAAAAGCTAGCCAATGCTTTTTGGGACGTACGCAACGAATTCGAATTCGTGGCACCAGTTGCCCCCTTGGAAGAAAGTCTGAAAATGGCTCTTGCCCATAAAGAGAAGCCCTTTATCATTAGTGATATGGGCGATAACCCCACTGCCGGTGGTGCAGGCGATGTCACATGGACCTTGCAGCAACTTTTGGCCCAAGCTGAATTCAAATCGGAGAACGGACCTTCATTGATCTATGCTTCCATTCCAGGTCCGGAGTTAATCGAAGAAGCTTTGAAAGTAGGAATTGGAGGAAAAGTATCCGCCAATGCTGGTGCACAAGTCGATAATCGCTTCGCCCCTCCCTTAAAACTGGAAGGTATCGTTACCGCGATCAAAGAAGGTGATCGCGATGCAGAAATTGAAGTTGTGGTTAAAACAGGGAGCATCAATGTTATAGTGACGAAAAAACGGAAACCCTATCATCAAGTAGCGGATTTTACCGATTTGAATTTAAATCCGCTTGAATCGGATATCGTAGTTGTTAAGATAGGCTATTTGGTTCCTGAATTATACGATATGCGCAAGGGATGGATTATGGCGCTGACCCCTGGAGGCGTAGATCAAGATTTAGAACGTTTAGGCTACAAGAATATCAAAAGGCCAATGTTTCCATTGGATTCCGATATGAAGAATCCTGATTTGAATGCAAGATTACTGAGCGCTTCAAATGAATTGAAATAAATAGAAGGC